>CANHLE010000007.1 GCA_947461435.1 Paracoccaceae bacterium
ACGCCTCCTTGCGACGATAACACGGAGAACCTTATGACGAAGCTTCTGATGCGCGCGCTGGCGGGAGAAACATTGGCGGTGCCGCCGATCTGGATGATGCGGCAGGCGGGGCGCTATTTGCCCGAATACCGCGCGACGCGGGCACAGGCCGGTGATTTCCTGAAGCTGTGCTATAATTCGGATCTGGCGGCAGAAGTGACGCTGCAGCCGATCCGGCGCTATGGGTTCGATGCCGCGATCCTGTTTGCCGATATCCTGCTTTTGCCCCAGGCTTTGGGGGCGGATCTGTGGTTTGAAACCGGCGAAGGGCCGCGGCTTTCGACGATTACCGGACCCGAGGGCCTTCGGGCGCTGAAGGGCAAGGACGATATTCACGATACCTTGGCGCCGATTTATGAAACGGTTCGGATCTTGGCGCGCGAACTGCCGAAAGAGACGGCGCTTATCGGCTTTGCCGGGGCCCCCTGGACCGTTGCGACCTATATGATCGCGGGCCGCGGTACGCCGGATCAGGGACCGGCGCATGGGCTGAAAGCGGCGGATCGGGCAACCTTTTCGGCCCTGATCGACCGGATTACCGAGGCGACGGTGGAATATCTTTCGATGCAGATACTGGCCGGGGCCGAGACGGTGAAACTGTTTGATTCGTGGGCCGGAAGCCTGAAGGGGCAGGATTTCGAAGATTTCGCGGTTGCGCCGGCCCAAAAGATCATTCTGGCCCTGAAAGCGCGCCATCCGGGGGTTCCGATCATCGCCTTTCCGCGAGAGGCCGCTGCGGGCTATGTCGGATTTGCCAAAAAGACAGGCGCGGACTGTGTGGCCGTGGACAATTCGGTATCGCCCGAATGGGCGGCGGCAGAGGTGCAAGCGGATGGCTGCGTGCAGGGCAACCTTGCCCCCGAACATATGGTGACGGGCGGGCAAGCCTTGGTCGAGGCGACGCGGCGCGTGGTGGATGCCTTTGCGAAGGGGCCGCATATTTTCAATCTGGGCCACGGGATTACACCAGATGCTGACCCCGACAACGTGCAGCTGATGATCGATACGGTGCGATCTGGACATTGAGCGTGCTCAATTAACCATTTCGGTCCCGGGCGGCGCGGCACGAAAGGCGGCCAGCAGGGCCGGCAGTTGGGCCAGAAGATATTCGTCAAAACCGGGCGCATTCCGGCGGCTGATGCCAAGGTGCAGGGTTGCCTTGGTCATCCTTACCCGCGCGAAGGGCATGCCATCATGCGCGCGGATCAGCCGCAAACGCGCGGGGCGGGGTGGCACAGAGCGCGCTTTGAGGGTGGTGACATAGGCCAGCGCGGCGCGAAAGCGGCCGGTTGCACTGGTGTTCAGATCTGAGGTGTTGGCGATGGCGCACACCTCGTGCGGGTCAACGCCGGTTTGGGCGATCAGATCTGCCAAACTGCGCCAGCGCAAAAAGCCGACACCGCTGGCCGCCCCAAAGGAGGTGACCAAGGCCGGGGGCAGACGGCGCACCAATTGGTTCATGCGCGCCACCTCTGTCAGATCCAGACCAAGGGCGCGGGCGATGGTTGCGCGCGGGAGGGACCGATCAATCAACTGCCGGGTCAGATTGGCCTTTTCCATATAGGACAGATCCCGGCGCAGGGCGTTTTCCGCGCCGCGCGCCAAGGCGCCATCGGCCGGATCCAGCGGGCGGATCAGGGCCAGAACCGGGCGGCCAAGATCGCGCAGCGCCAGAACACGGCGGCGGCCATAGATGATGTCATACTGGCCGGGCCGGTCGGGATGGGGGCGCACGAGAACGGGCACCTGTTGGCCGTGCTCGCGGATCGAGGCGAGCAGACGCGCGTCGGCGCGGCTGTCATCTTCCAGACGGTCTTGCAGACCATTGCCGGTGATGGTGAAGGGATCGATCTGGATCAAATCGGTGGGGGGGATCATGGGGGCGCCGCGCAAGAAGAAAGCGGCAGTATAGGGCCAAACCGGGGCCGTTGCCTTTGGGCGGGTTTGGCGCGCGCTGCCCCAAGGATTTGGCAGGCCAAACGAAAGAAGCGGTGCCGGCCCGCGCCAGCACCGCCGTTGTCAACAGATCGGGCCGATCAGTTCGGCAGGGGAGTGGCGGCAGCTTGCGCCTGCGCGCGGCGTGCAACCTCTTGCCGGTAGAGCTGCAAGAAATCGACGGGTTCGATGTTCAGGGGCGGAAATCCGCCATCGCGCGTGACGTCCGAGATGATGCGGCGCACATAGGGGAACAGCATCCGGGGGCATTCGATCATCAAGAAGGGGTGCAATTGATCTTCGGGCACGTTTTCGACCAGAAAAACACCGCCGTATTCCAGTTCCAGAAGGAACAGCATTTCGCCGTTGACCTTGTTCTTGTTGGACACCTTGAACTTGGTCGTCACGTCATAGTGGTTTTCCTGCGCGCGCTTGCGGGCATCGAGCGAGACGCCAACCTGAATGTCGGGCTGAACCTCGGACGAGGTCAGGCCCTTTTGCGCGACCATGTTTTCAAACGACATGTCTTTGACGAACTGCGCCATGACCTGCATGCGCACCTGCACTGCTGCGCCGGAGTCTTCAGCCATACCCATTCTCCCTATAGGCAAAATCTTGCCGCGCTTCCTAGCAGGTTGCGATCAGGGTCTCAATGGCGGGTCCAGCCCGATGGGGGGGCGTTTTGCCTGTCTTGGGGAGGAATTTCGGAAAAATCGCCATCGATGATGGTTGGATCGGCCGATTGGCGCGCTGTGAAGGCAAAGCCGGACAGGGTTTTGGCCGAAAGGCGGGCCAGGATCAGGCGGATCACAAGGCTGCGCAGTGGGGGGATCATCAACAAGATGCCGATCACGTCGGTGAAAAAGCCGGGCAGAATCATCATCACCCCGCCCACGAGGATCAGCGCGCCATGGGCCAGAGGCGAGAGCGGATTGCCAAGGGAGGTCATCTCGCGTTGAAGATCGCGCAGGACCTGTGTGCCTTGCCAGCGCAGCAGCCATGTGCCGACAACGGCCGTGCCCAGAACGATGGCCAAGGTGGGCCAAAGCGTCAACCAACCGCCGACCTGAACGAACAGCGCAATTTCGATGATTGGAACGATAATGAAGATGGCAAACAGCCACATGGCGGACCCTTTGGGTTGACTGAGGCCCTATGTAGGCATTGGTGGGACGAAAAGCTATGCCGTCAGAACAAGACCGCCGGTCGTGGTCAGGAAGGTGATGACATCGTCTATGCCCTTGTCGGTGCGCAGTTGGGCCATGACATAGGGGCGCGCTCCACGGGCTGCCTTTGTATCGCTTTCCAAAAGCTGCAGATCGACGCCGACATAGGGGGCAAGATCGGTTTTGTTGACGACCAGAAGATCTGACCGCGTCAGGCCGGGGCCTTTTTTGCGCGGGATATCCTGACCGGCCGCCGTGTCGATGACATAGATCGTGATGTCTGCCAGTTCTGGGGAATAGGTTGCGGCCAGATTGTCACCGCCGGATTCGATCAGGATCAGATCAAGATCTGGGTGGGCGCGGCGCAGATCGGCCACGGCGGCCAGATTGATTGAGGCGTCTTCGCGGATGGCGGTATGGGGGCAGCCGCCCGTTTCGACGCCGCGAATGCGGTCTTGGGCCAGAACCTGCGCGCGCATCAGGTATTCGGCGTCTTCGCGGGTGTAAATGTCATTGGTGATGACGGCCATCGAACAGCGGTGGGCCAGCGCGCGGCACAGATGTTCGGTCAGGGTGGTTTTGCCGGCACCAACGGGGCCGCCGATGCCCACGCGAAGCGGGCCGTGGGGGGAGGAGGTCATGTGCGGAAAATCCTGACGGTTTGGGTTTCGTGCCGCATCGAGGCCATGTCGGCCCCGGGGGTAAAGCTGTGCAGATCGTCTGGCGTTGCCTGTGCCAACCGCGCGGCGAGGGCGCTGATCTGCGGGGTGAGGGCCGCCAAAATGATCTGGCCCTGCGCCTGACCCATGGGCATGAAGCGCACGGCAACCGAGATCAACTGCACGCAGAGCGTTTGCAAATAAAGCGCCAAGACATCTTGGGTGGGCAGCGCAAGGGAACGGGTGGCAAGGCCAAGGGCGAGCACATAGGGCAAAGGCGGCTGCGGGCGGCCCATGGCGGCCAAAAGTGCGCCAAAGCCTTGACCCAGTTCATCCGCCTCTTGCGCCCGTTCGGCCGACGAGCACAGGGCGTGGTACAGGTCTGTCAGGTCGGCAAGGGGCAGGGTGTTTTGGCGGGTTAGAGACAGAAAGACCGCATCCAGATGCCCTGAGCCATAGGTGAGCACGGCCGAGATCCAATCTTGCAAGGCCGCGGCGCCGGTGACCAAACCTTCGTCAATGGCGCTTTCCAGACCTTGGGAATGGGCAAAGCTGCCAATGGGAAAGGCGGGCGACAGCAGCTGCGACAGTTGCAGGCGGTCAGCGGACAGATCATCCATGAAGCGAGAACCCGTTGGGGCCGTGATCATGGCCAAAGGTGCGCCCATGGCCATAGGCGCCGCCTTCGGGGCGGAAGGGCGCAAAGACATGGGTCAGCTCTGCGCCAAGCTGGGCCAACATCGATTCCAGCACATGATCTTGCCGAATGATGAGGTGGGCGGCGGCGATCTGGCAGGGGGTGTGGCGGTTGCCGATATGCCAGGCCAGACGCGGAAGATCGCCGCACACATGCACAACGGGTTCATCGGCGGCCGCGATTTCGACCAGCCGCCCGTCATCTGTTTGCAGCGCGTCGCCGGGATCAAGGCTGATGGTTTCGGCCAAATCCACCATCAAGGGGCCTGAGGTGGTGTCGAGCCTTTTGCGGCGCATCAGGCGTTCATCATAGTTCAAGGTGACAAGGGCGGCGGCGGGGCCTGTCCAGGTGCCTTTGCGAAGCAATGTGCGGGCGGGAAGCGGAAAGGGCATGCGCGGGGCCTTTTGGGTTTCTTCGAAGGACGGTTGAGCGGCGGGTTCTGTGTGTTTGCCGCGCTTTAGTACAGGAAGTAGCGCTGCGCGAGCGGAAGCTCTGCCGCGGGGGCGCAGGTCAAAAGCTCGCCATTGGCGCGCACTTCGTAGGTTTCGGGGTGCACGTCGATATGGGGCATGGCGTCGTTCAGTTTCATGTTGGCCTTGCCGATGGTGCGGGTGTTTTCGACGGCCAAGGTCTGTTTGTGCAGCCCAAGGTCTGCGCGCAGGCTGCCCGATTGCGCCGCACCAGAGACGAAAAGGACCGAACCTTGTTCCAGCGCGCGGCCATAGGCGCCGAACATCGGGCGCGAATAGACCGGCTGAGGGGTGGGGATGGAGGCATTGGTATCGCCCATCTGAGCGCAGGCGATGGTGCCGCCGACCAGAACCATTTCCGGCTTGGCCCCAAAGAAGGCCGGCCACCACAGCACCAGATCAGCGCGTTTGCCCACCTCGATGCTGCCAATGTGGCGCGACATTCCTTGGGCGATGGCCGGATTGATCGTGTATTTTGCCACATAGCGGCGGGCCCGCATATTGTCGTTGTCGCCCTGTTCTTCGGCCAAGCGTCCGCGCTGCTGTTTCATCTTGTGGGCGGTCTGCCAGGTGCGGGTGATGACCTCTCCGACGCGGCCCATGGCCTGACTGTCTGACGACAGGATCGAAAACGCGCCCATGTCGTGCAGGATATCTTCGGCCGCGATGGTTTCGCGGCGGATGCGGCTTTCGGCGAAGGCGACATCTTCGGGGATGGCGCGATCAAGGTGGTGACAGACCATGAGCATATCGAGGTGTTCCTCGATCGTGTTCACGGTGTAGGGCATGGTGGGGTTGGTGGAGGACGGAATGACGTTGGGGTTGGACACAACGCGCATGATGTCAGGCGCGTGGCCGCCGCCGGCACCTTCGGTGTGAAAGGCGTGAATGGTGCGGCCTGCGATGGCGGCCAGAGTGTTTTCGACAAAGCCGCTTTCGTTCAGCGTGTCGGTATGGATCATCACCTGCACATCCATCGCATCGGCCACCGTCAGGCAGCAATCAATGGCGGCGGGGGTGGTGCCCCAGTCTTCGTGCAGTTTCAGCGCGCAAGCCCCGCCGTTGATCATCTCGACCAAGGCTTCGGGCTGGGAGGCATTGCCTTTGGCCGACAGACCAAAGTTGATGGGGAAAGCGTCCAGCGCCTGCAACATGCGGCCCAGATGCCAAGGACCGGGCGTGCAGGTGGTGGCCAGCGTGCCATGGGCCGGGCCGGTGCCGCCGCCCAGCATGGTGGTGATGCCCGAATGCAGCGCATCTTCGATCTGACCGGGGGCGATGAAGTGGATATGGGCATCAAACCCGCCCGCAGTCAGGATTTTGCCTTCGCCTGCGATCACCTCTGTGCCGGGACCGATGATGATGGTGACACCGGATTGGGTATCGGGGTTGCCGGCCTTGCCGATGGCGTGGATCATTCCGCTGCGCAGGCCAACGTCAGCCTTGTAAATCCCGGTGTGATCCAAGATCAGCGCGTTGGTGATCACGGTATCCACCGCGCCCCCGGCACGGGAAATCTGACTTTGTCCCATGCCATCACGGATGACTTTGCCGCCGCCGAATTTCACCTCGTCGCCGTAGGTTGTCAGGTCACGTTCGACCTCGATGATGATGTCGGTATCGCCAAGGCGAACGCGGTCGCCCGTGGTGGGGCCATACATGGCGGCATAATCGGGGCGCGAGATGCGGGTGGCCATCTTATAACTCTCCCATCACTTGGGCGTTGAACCCGAAGACACGGCGCGCGCCTTGATAGGGCACAAGGCGCACCTCGCGGGTTTGGCCGGGTTCAAAACGCACGGCGGTCCCTGCGGCGATATCCAGACGCTGGCCGCGCGCGGCGGCCCGATCAAACGACAGGCCGGGGTTGGTTTCGGCAAAGTGATAGTGGCTGCCCACCTGCACCGGGCGGTCACCGGTGTTGGCGACCATCAGCACGGTCACGGGCAGGCCCGCGTTCAGGTCGATCGCGCCGGGGGCAGTGAAAATCTCGCCGGGGATCATGGGCGCGACCGAAGTTTGATGGCAACATAGGCCACAACGGCGACACCCAGGCCGATCATCGCAAGGTGATCGGGTTCGGTGAGCAGGTGCAAGACGCCCGCGTGGCTGTGATCGCCGGGATGGGCGAGCGCGGCAGAGGGGGCCAGCAGCAAAAGGCAGAGGATGCGTTTCATGACGGGGGCCTTTCAGCGGATCGGGTGGTGAACGGTCACGAGTTTCGTGCCATCGGGAAAGGTGGCTTCGACTTGAACCGAATGAATCATTTCGGGCACGCCGGGCATGCATTGATCGGCGGTGATGACATGGCCGCCGGCCTGCATCAGATCAGACACGGTGCGGCCATCGCGGGCGCCTTCCACGACAAAATCGGTGATCAGGGCAATCGCCTCGGGGTGGTTCAGCTTGACGCCGCGGGCCAGACGGCCCCGGGCCACCATCGCCGCAAGGCTGATCAGCAGTTTCTCGCGTTCGCGGGGGGTAAGGTTCATGCGGTGATCCCTTGCATTTGCCAGACGCGCGGCAGCGCTCTGGTGGTCAGATGAGCGATGGCGGCCCCGAGGGCCTGTTTGAGGGGCCAGACATCGGGCGCGGTCAGCCGCAGGAGGGTGCGGCCATTCCAACCTGAGGCGGCGGCGTGCACGCCGGGAAGGGCCGGAAGACCGCGCAGACCGTCTGCGGCGGCTTCGGCCCCGGCGCCCAAAAGGGCCAGAACGGCAAAGGCGATATGCCCGCCCAAAAGCGCCGGTTGGGCGGCGTCTGCCAGCGTTTGCGCGTTGATAGAGACTGTTTCGGCCCACAAGGGGCGCCCGCCCAGCGTTACCATGCGGCGGTCGCGCAGGCGGGCCCGGGCGGGATGTTCGCCCATGGCGCGGCGGCCCAGAACGGTGATTTCGCACATCAGGCACGAGGCGCCCGGGGCCAGATCAATCTGGGTATCGCGGTCAAGAAAGCAATCTTCGAAAAGGATGGTTTCTTGCGGCAGCCAATCCAGCCGCCCCCCGGCCCCCACCTTGGCACGCACCTGAACGTGGGCAGCGCCGTCGCGGCACAGATAGGCACGTTCGGCGGTTTGCGTGGTGGCCAAGGCCGCCCCGCCGGCCAGCGTCAGCCCATACGACAGGCGATCGCCCGAGGCCAAACCACCCGAGGTGTTCAGAAAAACCACCTCTGGCCGGTCAGAAAAGGTGCGGGGCAGCATGGCGCGGGCCGACCCCGATTGCGCCAGATCGGCCAGCACCGCCCGGCCATCGCGCAGGCCAAAGGACAGGGAAGCGGCCCCCTTTGAACGCTGCATCGCTGCGATGGATCCTTGAATCATCATTCCCTCGGCTTTGAGGCAAGCAATGAACCTTGGCGCCGCCAGAGGCATCTGGGCACAGCGAAAAGGGGCACGACACCGCCGTTTTTGGCCAATAATGCCTGTTTTTTGCGCCTGTTGCCTGTTTGTTGTGCGCCATTTGAACGCATGCAGCGCGCGGCCAGAAACCGTGATTCCCGCTTTGCGCCTGCAATGCGTTCTTACCCCCCGCCAATTTTCTGCGCGTGCAGCGGAAAATGCGCCCAAAAACCATGCAGGCGCGGAAACCTTTGCTGCAATGCGGCGAGCGGAGTTTACGGCAGGGGATTTCCTTCGGCAGCGTCCGATGGCGGGGTCATCGACCCTTGAACAAAAGACGGGTCGCGCCGCAGGGCAAGACCACTGGGAAAAGACACAAGCAAGGTGGACGGGGACCCCCGGACCAACCGAAGAAAGGGACGAAGATGAAACTTACACGTCGTATGCTTCTGGCCAGCGCCAGCGCTGGATTGGCCTCGGCCGCGTTGCCACGCCTTGCCTTGGCCCAAGATGGGCCGATCAAGGTTGGTGTGTTGCACTCCCTCTCGGGGACGATGGCGATTTCGGAAACCACGTTGAAAGACACGATGCTGATGCTGATCGAACAGCAAAACGCCAAAGGCGGGATCTTGGGGCGCCAACTGGAGGCTGTCGTGGTTGACCCCGCCTCTGACTGGCCGCTGTTTGCAGAAAAAGCCCGCGAACTGCTGACGGTCGACAAGGTTGATGTGATGTTCGGGTGCTGGACGTCAGTGTCGCGCAAATCGGTTCTGCCGGTGATCGAAGAGCTGAACGGGCTGCTGTTCTATCCGGTTCAATACGAAGGCGAAGAATCGTCGAAGAACGTGTTCTATACCGGGGCGGCCCCGAACCAGCAGGCCATTCCGGCCGTGGATTACTATTTGAACGAACTGGGTGTGCAGAAGTTCGCCCTGTTGGGGACCGATTACGTTTATCCGCGCACGACCAACAACATCTTGGAATCCTATCTGATTTCCAAAGGGATCGCCAAGGAAGACATCTTTGTCAACTACACCCCGTTTGGCCATTCCGACTGGTCCAAGATCGTGGGCGATGTGGTGGCCCTGGGGGCGGATGGCAAGAAAGTGGGCGTGATTTCCACGATCAACGGCGACGCGAACATCGGCTTTTACAAGGAACTGGCGGCTGCCGGGGTGTCGGCTGATACGCTTCCGGTTGTTGCGTTTTCGGTGGGCGAAGAAGAGCTTTCGGGTCTGGACACGTCGAATCTGGTCGGACATCTGGCCGCCTGGAACTATTTCATGTCGGCGGAATCGCCCGAAAACACGGCCTTCATTGCCGCTTGGAAGGCCTTTATCAAGGATGACAAGCGCGTCACCAATGACCCGATGGAAGCGCATTACATCGGGTTCAACATGTGGGTGAACGCGGTGACCGCCGCCGGAACCACCGCTGTGGATGCCGTATCGGATGCGATGATCGGGCAGACGTTCCCGAACCTGACCGGCGGGATGGCCGAAATGCTGCCAAACCACCACCTGACCAAGCCGGTGCTGATCGGCGAGATCCGGGCCGATGGCCAGTTCGACATCATCAGCCAGACAGATCCGGTACCGGGCGACGCCTGGACCGATTTCCTGCCGGAATCAGCGGTTCTGGAAGCCGACTGGAAAGATCTGAAGTGCGGTATGTACAACACCGAAACCAAGACCTGCGTTCAGCTGACATCAAACTACTAAGGCACCTTCGAGCAGAAGATTGCGTCAAGGGGGCGGCAACGCCCCCTTGTTTTGAAAAGGGGGGCTTTGCTGGTGAAAAGGTTCGTTTTTAGCCTGTTTGTGACGATTCTTGCGGCCATGCCGCTGTGGGCGGAGACGCTGGCCGAAGCCGTGGCAACCCACGCAGCCGCGATTGAAAAGCCATCGCGGCAGACGATCGGGCCGGTGATTGATGCGCTGGCGGCAACGGGCGATCCGATGGTGGCCTCGTTTCTGGAGGCTTGGGGCGCCAAGAGACTGGGGCAACGCAAGGCCGATAAGGCCTTTTTCCTGCTGGCCCCGGATACGGCCGGATTTGCCCTGACCGATTTGACGGGTGCGGCGGCTGGAACGGCCACAAAAGGCGAGATTTCAGAGATGAAACCCAATGCCGGGGTGCGGGGGCTGATATCGGCCGCGCTGGTGCAATTCACGCTGTCAGATCCGGATCTGACGCGTCGGGTGGCCGCCGTGGCGTCAATTTCGGCCGCGCCGGAGGCCAGCCATCTGGGCCCCATTCGGGCCAGCATAGAGACGGAAACAGACCCGGAGTTGAAGGCGCGCAAGATGAGGCTGGAACGGATCTTGACCTTGCAGTTTGATCCGGACCCGGCGGTACGCGTGGCGGTGATTGACGGGTTTCAAGCGGAAACCGGGCTTGAACTGCGGGCGGCGCTGAACCCCCTTCTGGCGGTGACGCGGGGCGCGGCGGTGGGGGCCGTGCCGCAGGATGTGAATTTGGCGCGCAAACTGGTGCCGGGGCGCGATCTGACCAAGATCGAGGCCTATGATCTTTTGGTGGCGGCAGGGCAGGCCCCGGCGCGGTTGACCGCCGAGGAGCAGCGCGCGGCCTTGGTGGCGAATTTGAAGGATGGGGCGGTTGCAGGTATCGCTTTGGCTGATCTGGGCACGCAAGGCGGTCGTGACCGGGCCTATACGGCGCTGGAAGACGCCGGTCTGGTGCCGATGGCCGCCACGGACGACGAGGCCGACGCGGCCTTGGCGGCCCATGTGTTCTTTGAGGCCTATGCCGAACCGGATAAGTCGATTACCGATGCGGCCGCGCGGGCAATGGGGGCCATTGAAACGCAGGTTGGCCTGCAGCAGGCGGTGGATTTGGGGTTGGATGCGCTGTCGCTCGCCTCGATCTTCTTTTTGGCGGCCATCGGGCTGGCCATCACCTTTGGGGTGATGGGGGTGATCAACATGGCGCATGGCGAGTTCATCATGATGGGCGCCTATACCGGTTACGTGGTGCAACTGTGGATCACAAATTACACCCTTTCCTTGATCGTCGCGCTGCCGATGGCCTTTGCGGTGACCTTCGCAGCGGGTGTCGCGATGGAGCGGTTGGTGATCCGACACCTGTATAAACGCCCGTTAGAGACGCTTTTGGCGACGTTTGGGATTTCAATCACCTTGCAACAACTGGCCAAGAACATCTTTGGCACCCAAGCCCGCCCCTTGACCGCACCGGCCTGGCTTGACGGTGCGTGGAGCGTGACGGACGTTATTCAGGTCAGTTACATCCGCATCGCGATCTTTGTGTTGGCGCTGGTGTTTCTGGCGTTTTTCTTGTGGTTGATGAAACGCACGCGGCTGGGTCTTGATGTGCGCGCCGTCACGCAAAACCCGTCGATGGCGGCCAGCATGGGCATCAATCCGGACCGCATCAACATGCTGACCTTTGGGTTGGGGTCGGGGATTGCGGGCATCGCCGGGGTGGCCATTGGCCTGTTTGCCAAGGTCACGTCAGAGCTGGGCAATGATTACATCGTGCAAAGCTTTATGACGGTGGTTGTCGGCGGTGTGGGCAACATCTGGGGCACGCTGGCGGGGGCGGCGATGATTGGCGGACTGCAAAAGGTGATCGAGTGGCTGAACCCGTCGAACACGCTGGCGGCCCAGACCTATATGATCTTGTTCATCATCTTGTTCATTCAATTTCGGCCACGGGGCATCATTGCCCTGAAGGGCCGGGCGGCGGGGGATTAAGGCATGGGGCGCATGTTTCAGGCGCTGCGGCGCAGGCCAAGCACGGCGATCTTTCTGCTGGCGCTGGCGGCCTTTGTTCTGGGGGTCAGCCTGCTGGCCGAAGGGTCGGGGATGGGGGTGATGTCGACGTCTTTTGTCAAGACGCTGGGCAAGACGATGTGCCTGTGCCTTGTCGCCTTGGCGATGGATCTGATCTGGGGCTATGCCGGAATCCTGTCGCTGGGTCACATGGCGTTTTTCGCGTTGGGCGGATACATGGTTGGCATGTGGCTGATGTATGCGCGGACCGAGGAAATCGTGATCGCCTCTTTGGCCAATTCGCCGCTGCCGCCCACGGCCGAGGAAATTGCCCAAGGCGTTGGCACGCAGATCTTTGGCGTGGTGGGCGGATCGGATATTCCGGCGATTTGGGCCTTTGCAGGGTCTTTTCCGCTGCAAATGGCGCTGGTGGTTCTGGTGCCGGGGCTGTTGGCCCTGGTGTTTGGCTGGCTGGCGTTTCGGGCCCGGGTGACGGGGGTGTACCTGTCAATCCTGACACAGGCCATGACGTTGGCGCTGGCGCTGTATCTGTTTCAGAACGAAAGCGGGCTGCGGGGCAACAACGGATTGTCAGGATTGCAGAACCTGCCGGGTCTGGGCGGGGTGGGGCAAGATCGGCTGTCGATCTGGTTCTTCTGGGCATCAGGTGCGGCTTTGGCCTTGGGCTATATCGTCATCCGGTTCGTGGTGTCGGGAAAGTTCGGATCTGTCATCCGCGCCATTCGGGATGACGAGGCGCGGGTGCGGTTTTTGGGGTATTCCGTCGAAGGGTACAAGCTTTTCCTGTTTGTGCTGACAGCGGTCATCGCGGCCTTGGCGGGGGCACTGTATTACCCGCAGGCCGGGATCATCAATCCGGCAGAGTTGGCGCCGATCGCATCCATCTATCTGGCGGTCTGGGTGGCAATCGGCGGGCGCGGGCGGATGTATGGGGCAGTCATCGGGGCCGCGTTTGTATCCCTGCTGTCAAGCGCGTTTACGGGGGGACGGGTGCCGTCGGTGAATCTGGGGTTTGCGGTGATCGACTGGGTGGATTGGTGGACGGTTCTGCTGGGCCTGTCGTTTGTGGCCGTGACGCTGCTGGCCCCCAAGGGAATTGGCGGGATTTTCGATCTGCTGGCAAAGGTGCGTACCCCCGACCGCAAGGGGGCGGCGCTGGGCCCGGATGATGGCGCCTTGATGGAACGGGAGGGCCGCGAATGAGCACGCTTTTGGAGGTGCAGGGCGTATCGGTATCCTTTGATGGGTTTCGGGCCATCAACAACCTGTCCTTCGTCATTGGCGCGGGCGAATTGCGCGCGGTGATCGGGCCGAATGGTGCCGGAAAAACCACCTTCATGGACATCGTGACGGGCAAGACCAAGCCCGACGCGGGATCTGTGTCCTTTGGCGAAAGCGGCACGAACCTGCTGAAAATGACCGAGGCGCAGATCGCGCGGATCGGGATCGGGCGCAAGTTTCAGCGGCCCACGGTGTTTGAAGACCAAAGCGTGGCGGAAAACCTGACCATGGCGCTGAAGGCCAAGCGGGGGCCTTTTGCGGTGCTTTTTTGGCGCGAGAGCCAAGCAGACCGCGACCGCGTGCAGGCGCTGGCCGCCGAGGTGGGTCTGGCCGATCAGGTGTTGCGCAAATCGGGCGAGTTGAGCCACGGGCAAAAACAGTGGCTTGAGATCGGGATGCTGCTGGCGCAAGAGCCCAAGCTGCTGCTGGTGGATGAACCGGCCGCGGGCATGACATTGGGCGAGCGCGAGCATACGACGCGGCTGTTGGTGGATCTGGCCAAAAGCCGCGCTGTTGTGGTGGTGGAACATGACATGGATTTTGTGCGGCGGCTGAACTGTAAGGTGACGGTGCTGCACGAAGGGTCGGTTCTGGCCGAGGGATCATTGGACCATGTCACGCAGAATCCTGACGTGATCGATGTGTATTTGGGGCGCTAAGATGCTGACAACCAAGGGGCTGACGCTGCATTATGGCGGATCACAGATTTTGCAGGGGATCGATCTTCAGGCGCAAAAGGGCGAGGTGACCTGCGTGATGGGCACCAATGGGGTGGGAAAGACATCTTTGCTGAAGGCGATTGCCGGCAGCTATCTGCGGTCGGGCGGGGAGGTGACGATAGGCGGGCAGGCGGTGGGCCGCGTGCCCGCGCAGGTGATGGCGCGGCACGGGCTGGCCTATGTGCCGCAGGGACGGATGATTTTCCCGCTGTTGAGCGTGCGCGAAAATCTGGAAACCGGATTCGCCCTGTTGCCGCGGGCTGAACATAAGGTTCCGGACGAGATTTACGATCTGTTTCCGGTGTTGAAGGATATGGGCGGGCGGCGCGGCGGCGATCTTTCGGGGGGGCAGCAGCAGCAATTGTCGATTGCGCGGGCGCTGATCATGAAGCCGAAGGTTCTGCTGATGGACGAGCCGACGGAGGGGATTCAGCCTAACATCATTCAAGATATCGGACGGGTGATTACCTATTTGAAACAGAAGGGCGATATGGCGATCCTTCTGGTCGAGCAGTATTTCGATTTCGCCTATGAATTGGGGGATGCGTTTTACGTGCTTCATCGCGGCGCCGTGGCGCTGGCCGGGCGCAAAGAGGCGCTGCCGCGCGACCAATTGCGGGCCGGGCTGTCGATCTGACGGGCGTCACCACCAGCGATGAACGAGCAGTGACGCAGGGTTTACGCCCGCAGGTCTGTTCTTGGGATAGTCCAAAAAGCCCCGGTCGCAACGGAGTGCAGAGAGACTATTTTACTGGATCAGCGCCGTTTAAAGAAGAAAATCACCCGCAGACAGGTTAACAAGTCCTGACAGCTTGATTATAGCCTCACTGGCGGCGTCGTTATCGTTGTCGATATAAACGAGGGTATAGTCATTTGTTTCCCCCGCATTGTTAAACTTTTTGTAGTAAATCTCGCCTGACGTTGACGTTCCAAACGCCGCTGTCCCCTTGAAAACGAATGAATTATTCCCACTTATTTTGGTGCTTGCATCAATCGCGCTTAGATCCAAGGTGTCGTAGTCATGCCAAAAGTCGGTGATCAGGTCACAAGTCGTGGCAGAGTTCGAGGTATCGGTTACCGCATTGAAAACAAAGGTATTGTATCCGTTTCCGCCATGCAAATAGTCCTTACCTGCCCCGCCGGTGAGCGTGTCGTTACCGTCGTTACCGTACATCGTATCGTTCCCACCCAGACCATTTGCGCTGTCATCGTAGAAACTTAAGTAAAATTCATCAGCGCCAGATAGGGCGGCATTGAGAAGACTTTGATCATCTGTGTTTGAAGAGGTTTGAGCAGCCTTGTAAATGCTTTTGGCAGAAATCGATACATTCTCGATACCAAAGTAGGGAATCAAACAATAATAATCATAATCAAAGTACGAAGCAACAATCCCAGTTACAGTCCCACCAGTTATAGTGCCTGAACTGTTCGCCGTTATCGATGGGCCGCATAGCGAAAACGCAGATTCATAATCGTAGTCAAGCCAGAAAGTGAAAATATCTCGGTAAACGGGCGCTGACGCGTTGTAAAAATTAAATGAACCATAGCAATCATCGTCATAATACCAGTCTTTTGCATCTTCGTACACTGTATTTAGGTTCAAATCAGTTTGAATGAACCGACTGTCGCTCCATACCAATGCCATGCTGCCTATCCCAATCTACAATTTCCGTTGAATGAGTTACATGCAATATGAATTAAACGTCAAGTATTGTTAGGAGGCACTTAAACGTCAATTATTACGGCGGAATTGTTAGGGTTTTTCGAGCGGACCGATTTCGAAAGCCGTCAAACGGCGCTCGTTGATCAGCACGATGCGCCCGGGCGCGTTCGACATGTGATCAAGGCATTGCGACCGTCAATATCGCAAAACAAAAAGATCCCAAGCACAGAAATGCTTGAGATCTTTGAGGATTTGGTGAGCCGGTCGGGGCTCGAACCCGAGACCTACTGATTAAAAGTCAGTTGCTCTACCAACTGAGCTACCGGCCCACAACGAGGCGCTGATTAGGGGCTTGGGCTTGCAGGGTCAAGGGCCAATCTGCGTGGGTCTGGCAAAAAGAGCCTGCGGGGCGTATATGCCCGGGATGGACCAGAAAAATGCCTCTTTAGGTCTGCGATTCATGAAGATGCATGGCGCGGGCAATGATTTTGTGGTGATCGATTCGCGCGGGCGCGGGGCGGTGATGACGGCTGGGCTGGCGCGGGCGCTGGGCGATCGGCACTGCGGGGTTGGATTTGACCAGCTGGCCGAGATCCGTGACCATGCGGCGGCGGATTTCGAGTTGGATTTCTGGAACAGCGATGGCAGCCGGGCCGGGGCCTGCGGAAATGCCACGCGCTGTGTCAGTGACTATGTGATGCGCGGGTTGAGCGTGGCGGCGGTCAATCTGGTGACCACGCGCGGGGGGTTGCAGGCCCTGAGGCGCGGGGATGGCCGCGTGACGGTGAACATGGGCCAGCCGCAACTGACCTGGGACGAGGTGCCGTTGGCAGGGCCGGCCGAAACGCTTCACCTGCCCTTGGCCGGTGATCCGGTGGCTGTGGGGATGGGCAACCCGCATTGCGTGTTTTTCGTTCCCGATGCCGAGGCGGTGAATTTGGCCGCTGTGGGCCCCGGGTGGGAGCATGATCCGCTGTTTCCGCAGCGGACCAATGTGGAATTCGCCAGCCTGATCGGACCAGATCATCTGCGGATGCGGGTCTGGGAGCGGGGGGCAGGCATTACGCTGGCCTGCGGGTCGGGGGCCTGTGCCACGGCGGTGGCGGCGCATCTGCGCGGATTGACCGGGCGGCAGGTGCGCCTTGAGATGGACGGCGGAACGCTTGAGGTTGACTGGCGGGCGGATGGGGTGTGGTTGAGCGGACCGGTGGCGCATGTGTTTGACGGCTGGATCAGCCCGGAATTCGTGGCGGCCCATCCATGAGCGCCCCGATTTTTGCGACGCTGGGTTGCCGGCTGAACGCCTATGAGACCGAAGCGATGAAGGAATTGGCGGCGGCCGCCGGATTGCAGGGCGCGGTGGTGGTCAACACCTGCGCCGTGACGGCCGAGGCCGTGCGCAAGGCCAAGCAGGACATTCGGCGGTTGGCGCGCGAGAACCCCGGGGCAGCGGTGATCGTGACAGGATGCGCGGCGCAGACGGAACCGGAAACCTTTGCACAGATGCCCGAAGTGACGCGGGTCATTGGCAACCACGAAAAGATGCAGGCGGCGGTGTGGCAAGGGCTGGCCGTGCCGGATCTGATTGGCGTGACAGAGCGGGTTCACGTAGATGACATCATGTCCGTGCGCGAGACGGCGGGGCATCTGATTGACGGATTTGGGCGGCACCGGGCCTATGTGCAGGTGCAAAACGGCTGTGACCATCGCTGTACGTTTTGCATCATTCCCTTTGGGCGGGGCAATTCGCGCAGCGTTCCGGCGGGCGTGGTGATTGAACAGATCAAGCGGTTGGTGGACAAGGGCTTTGCCGAGGTCGTTCTGACGGGTGTTGATCTGACATCGTGGGGGGCGGATTTGCCCGCAGCGCCGCGTTTGGGCGATCTGGTGATGCGGATCTTGCGGCTGTGCCCCGATCTGGCGCGGTTGCGGATTTCGTCGATTGACAGCATCGAGGTGGACGACAACCTGATGTTGGCCATTGCAAGCGAACCCCGGCTTATGCCGCATCTGCATTTAAGCCTGCAATCGGGCGATGACATGATCTTGAAGCGGATGAAGCGGCGGCATTTGCGCGATGACGCCATTCGGTTTTGCGAGCAGGCGCGGCAGCTTCGACCCGATATGGTGTTTGGGGCCGATATCATCGCGGGGTTTCCGACCGAAACGGACGAGATGTTTGACCAGTCCTTGCGCCTGATCGAGGAGTGTGGTTTGACGTTTTTGCATGTTTTTCCCTTTAGTCCGCGCAAGGGAACGCCGGCCGCACGGATGCCGCAGGTGCGCGGCCCGCAGATCAAGGACCGGGCGGCACGGCTGCGCGGCGCGGGTGATGCGGCGCTGGAGCGGCACTTGGCCGCGCAGGTGGGCCGCCAGCATCTTGTGCTGATGGAAGGCGCACAGATGGGGCGCACCGAGCAATTTACCGAAGTGACCTTTGGCGTGGATCAGCCCGAAGGTCAGATCATCAATGCCGTGATCACGGGGTATGAGGGCGGGCGTTTGCGCGCGGCGGCAAAACCCCAATAAAAGGCACCTAGGGCTTAGGAAACACTTTGTTTTTGCCCCCCGCGTGGTAGGGTTTGACGGATGGGCATGCGGGCCCTTTTTCATCCTTTGGGAGGCCTTATGCGCACCTATTCATCCGTTCCGTTTTCGCAGGTCAAGGTTGATGGTGTGTTTTGGCGGGAGCGGCTGGACACGGTTCTGAGCCGGACCATTCCCAGCCAATATGCCCAGATGGTGAAGCATAACATGCTGCGGTCGCTGAAGCTGCTGAAGCCGACACCGCCGACCACGATCAAGCCGCATGCCAATGGTTTTACGACCGAGATTTTCTGGGACAGTGACATTGGCAAATGGGTGGAAGCGGCCAGTTATGCCTTGGCCCATCGGCGCGATGCGGTGATCGAGGCGCAGATCGAAGAGATCGTGGATGATCTGGAAAAGGCGCAGGCGGCCGATGGGTATTTGAACCTGTGGTATCTGGCACGCGAGCCGCAGAACCGGTGGACCAACCTGCGCGATAATCATGAATTGTACAATTGCGGACATCTTCTGGAAGGGGCGGTGGCCTATTTTCACACAACCGGACGCGCGCGAATGATGGCGGTGATGGAGCGCTATGTTGATCATATCGCGGCGACCTTTGGCCGGGGGCCGGGGCAAAGGCGCGGCTATCCAGGGCATCAGGAATTGGAATTGGCTTTGGTGAAGGCCTATCACGCGACGGGAAAGACCAAGTTTCTGGATCTGGCGCGGTATTTCATCGACGAGCGGGGAAGTCAGCCGCATTATTTTGACATCGAGCGCGATGCCCGCGGCGAGGCGCCGGGCACCTATGGGCAGGGCACCTATGAATACGGGCAGGCGCATCTGCCCGTGCGGGAGCAGACCAAGGTGGTCGGCCATGCCGTGCGGGCGATGTACATGTACACCGCCATGGCCGATCTGGCGGCGGAAGATGATGATGCCGGGCTGAAACGGGCCTGCGAGGTTTTGTGGCGCGATGTCACGCAGACGCGGATGTATGTGACGGGGGGTTTTGGACCATCGGCCAGCAACGAGGGGTTCACGACCGATTACGCGCTGCCCAACGACACGGCCTATGCCGAAACCTGTGCCAGTGTGGCGATGGTGTTCTGGGCGGCGCGGATGTTGAATCTGGATCTGGATGGGCAATATGCCGACATGTTGGAGCTGGCGCTTTACAACAACGCGCTGGCGGGTTTGTCGCAAGATGGCACGCAGTATTTCTATGATAACAAGCTGGACAGCGATGGCAGCCATCGGCGGTGGGATTGGCATCCTTGCCCGTGCTGCACGATGAATGTGGCGCGGCTTGTTGCGTCGGTCGGGGGATATGTCTTTGGGTTGGCCGACAGCGAGGTGGCGGTGCATCTTTATGGCGGGGCCGAGGCGCGTTTGCCGGTTTCAGGCGGGTTCGTGACGATCACCGAGACGTCAAACTATCCTTGGGATGGGGCGATTCGTGTTGCGGTCGAACCAGAGGGGGCCAGCGCGTTTACCCTGTCGCTGCGCGTGCCGGGGTGGTGCGACGGGGCGCGGCTGGCAGTGAATGGCCAGCCTGTGCCGCTGACGGCCGAGCGCGGCTATGCCCGGATCACGCGCGTTTGGGCCAAGGGGGATGTGGTGGACCTGATGCTGCCGATGGACGTGCGGCGCAGCTATGCCCATCCCATGGTCAAGGCGGATGTGGGGCGGGTTGCGGTGCGGCGCGGGCCGTTGATCTATTGTTTTGAACAGCTGGACCAGACGGCCCCCCTTGCGCAAACCCGTCTGCCGCGGGACGCAAGCCTGCAGGCGCGGTTCCGCGATGACCTTTTGGGCGGGATCGTGGTTGTCGAGGCGCAGGGCGCCGCGGTTCAGCCGCAGGATTGGGCGCACGCTCTGTACCGCGAGGTGCCCCCTGTGGAACAGGCGGCAGAGTTGACCGGCGTGCCCTATTACATTTGGTGCAACCGCGGGCCAAACCCGATGCAGGTTTGGCTGCGGGAATGATCAGACCCCGAAGGTGAAGGCCATCCGGTGCGCATAGGTTTGCCCGGGGTCAAGCCGCGCCGCGGGGAAGTGCGGGTGGTTCGGACTGCCGGGAAAAACCTGTGTTTCCAAGGTCAGGCCCGCAAAGCGGTGATAGGCCCGCCCTTCCTTGCCGGGAAAGGCGCGGTGCATCTGGCCGCTGGCATAGATCTGCACCCCCGGCTGATTGGTGCGCAGCGTGAGGCTGCGGCCCGAGGCGGGATCTTTCAGCCGGGCGCAGGGGCGAAGGCCATCACCATCCAGCGGATCGCTGAGGCACCAGTTGTGATCGTAGGAGCCCGCCAGAGCCGGATCTTGGCCCATGGCCGCTGACAGGGTTCGGTCGGTGCGAAAATCAAACGGGGTTTCGGCGACCGACAGGATTTCGCCCGTTGTCAGAAGACCCGGACCCACGGGCGTATAGTGGCCCGCCGAGACCTGCAGATGATGCCCCAAAACCGACCCTGCCCCATGACCCGCCAAGTTGAAATAGGCGTGGTTGACCATGTTGATCACCGTTGGGCGGGTGGTGGTGGCTGACATGTCGATGGTCAGGGTGCCCGTGTCGGTAAAGCGGTAGGTCGTCGTCATGGCGCAGAGGCCGGGATAGCCCATGTCGCGATCGGCCGAGGTGGCTGTCAGCGTGATGTGGGCGGGGCCCAGATCGGCGATCTGCCAGTGCATTTTGTCAAAACCGGCATGGCCGCCATGCAGATGGTTGCTGCCTTCGTTCTGATCCAGTTGAAAATCGGCCCCATCCAGCACGAATTGCCCGCCCGCAATGCGGTTGGCATAGCGCCCGCAGGTCGCGCCGAAATAGGTGGGGTGATCCAGATAGTCCTGTGCCGTGTCATGGCCCAGAACGATATCGGCCAATGTCCCTGCCGGGTCTGGGACCCAAAGCTGCACAAGGCGCGCGCCAAAGGGGGTGATGGCCGCCCGCAGGCCCTTTGGCCCGCGGATGGTGTGCAGCGAGACCGGGGCGCCGTTGGCCGACCCGAAAGGTATCATCCGGCCTTGGCCCAGGCCTTGCCCGAGGCGTCAAACACATGGCCCTTGGCAGGATCAAATTCCAGCCCGACGTTTTGCCCCGGCGCAAGATTTTGCGCGCTGCCCGTTTCGACGGTGATCGTGCCGTAGGCGGTATCGATATAGGCATAGGTGGTGTTGCCCAGATATTCGACCACGGTGGAACGGCCGTCGATGTGGCCCGCCCCCGGAGAGGTGAGCGTGATATCTTCGGGGCGGATGCCGAAATCTATGCTTTGCGTGCCCACCACGTCGCCTGCGGCGCGCGCGGGCAGGGTCAAGGTTGACGTTCCGATGGTTAGCGTCAGGCCGCCTGCCCCGCCGCTGGCCTGCGCCGGCAAAAAGTTCATCGCCGGAGAGCCGATGAAGCCGGCCACGAAGCGATTAGAGGGGGTGTTGTACAGTTCCCACGGACTGCCGACCTGACTGATCGCGCCCTTGTCAAGCACGACGATCTTGTCGGCCAGGGTCATCGCCTCGACCTGATCATGGGTGACGTAGATCATCGTGGTCTTCAGATCATTGTGCAGTTTGGCCAGTTCAAGGCGCATCTGAACGCGCAGAAGCGCATCGAGGTTTGACAGGGGTTCGTCGAACAAGAACACCTCTGGGTCGCGGACCAAGGCGCGGCCGATGGCGACGCGCTGACGCTGACCACCCGACAGCTGCGCAGGGCGGCGATCCATCAACGCTTCGAGTTGCAGCATCTTGCCGACACGGTCCGATTTTTCGGCCTGTTCGGCCTTGGATGCCCCGGCGAGTGACAAGGAGAAGGCCACGTTCTGCCGCACGGTCAGATGGGGGTAGAGCGCGTAGTTTTGAAAGACCATCGCCACCTTGCGCTTTGCCGGTTCTTCAAAGGTGATATCGCGGCTTCCGATATGGACGGTGCCGCCCGATACCTCTTCAAGGCCGGCAATCATGCGCAGCAGGGTGGATTTGCCACAGCCTGACGGGCCCAGAAGGGCGCAGAAGCTGCCATCGTCGACCGACAGGTTCAGCCCGCCGATCACCTGAACCGCGCCGAAAGATTTAGAGATGTTTTGGAGATTTACGGATGACATGTTCGATCCTTGGACTAGCCTTTGATGCCGGCTGACAGGGTGATCGCCTGCGTGACGCGGCGCTGGAACAGAAGATAGGCCAAGGCCACGGGAAGGCCCGCCATGACCGCCCCCGCAAGGACACGCGCATAGGCGACGCCATAGGCATCTTGGACCTGCGAAATTCCGACGGTGACGGTCATCATCTCTTCGGTGCTGACGGCAAGGAAGGGCCACAGGAAGGCATTCCATGCGCCGATGAAGGTGATGATGGACAGGGCCGCCGTGACGCCCCAGTTCATGGGGATGAAGACGCGAAACAGCAATTGGAATTCGGTCGCGCCGTCCATCAGGGCCGCTTCGCGATATTCGCGCGGCAGGCCGTCAAAGAATTGCTTGTAGACGATGACCGTGACCGGCGACAAAAGCATGGGCAGGATGATGCCGATGTAGTTGTTGAGCAAATCAACGTGGGCCATGATGACGTAGTGGTTCACGATCAGCGCCTGAACCGGCACCATGAAAGAGGCCAGAATGGTCCACCACAGGGCGGTGCGGCCGGGAAAGCGCAGCTGCGAGATGGCATAACCGCAGCAGGCCGCCATGAAAACGGTCAAGAAGGTGATCAAGACCGAGGTGATGGTGGAATTGAGATACCAGCGCCCGATATTTGAATTCTCGATGACGTAGATGAAGCTGGACAGGGTGGGATTTGCCGGCCAAAGCGCGAAGCCGGCCGAAACCGCCTCGTCATCGGTGCGCAGAGAGGTGACCATGGCCCAGTAGATCGGGAAGAACCAGATGGCCGCGCAGATCAGCGTCAGAAGTGTCAAAAGCGCTGCGCCAAGATTGAATTTTCGGCGGGAGGCTGTGGGTGTAGCTGTCATTTCGGCCCCCGGATGCGCAGGATTTGGTATTGAAAGACCGAAAAGGCCACGACGATGACAAACAAGGCCACCGCAATCGCGGCCGCATATCCGCCGTCATTTTTCACAAAGGCCTGTTCAAAGATGTACTGCACCAGAACCATGGTGGATTGGGTGCGCCCGCCGCTGGCGAACAGATAGACCTGATCAAAGATCTTGAGCTGCAAGATCAGCTGGATCGTCAGGCAAAGGACAGTGATCGGCCAAAGCAGCGGCCAAGTGATGCGCGCAAACTTTTGCCACCGCGTGGCGCCATCAAGCGAGGCCGCCTCGTACAATTCCTTGGGAATGTTGCGCAGACCGGCGAGGAACAAAAGGATGGAAAAACCGTTGGTCCACCAGATCGTCAACAGGGCGATCATCGGCATGAAGAATGGCAAGTTGCGCCACACGTTGACCGTTTGTCCGTACAGCGGTTCCAAGATGGCCTGCATGATGCCAAACTGGATGTCGAACATCCACTGCCACAGCAGATAGACCACCGTGACCGGCAGGACGAAAGGCAAGAAGAACGCAGAGAGGATCAGACTTTGCAGCCAACCCTTCAGGCGGCTGACCATAAGCGCGATCCCCAAGGCGGCGGCGGTGCCGGGAACCACGGTCAGCAGCACGAAATAGGCGGTGTTCCAGATCGCCTTTCCGAAAGTCTTGTCATGGATCAGCCGGTCGTAGTTTTCGAGGCCGATGTAGTTGCCATCTCCGATCAAGGGGGCGTCGGTGAGCGACAGTTGGATCATCTGGACCGTGGGCCACAGGAACATCCAGCCGTAGATCGCCACGAAAGGGGCGACCAGAACCGCCGCAACAAAGGTTTGGTTTCGAGCGTTGTTCATGAGGGGATTTGATCCTTGATGGCAAAGACCGGCCCGCCTTTCTGGCGGACCGGACGTTGTCAGGCCGTGCAGAACTTATTGCAGGGCGTCGAGAGAGGCCTTCATTTCCGCCACGGCATCTTCGGGCGAAACTTCGCCGTTCATGGCCGCCGTAAACGCGTTGCCGGCTGCATCAAACAGAGGCGAGGCGACACCAGCGAAGACCGATTTCGGATCGAATACCTGGTTGGCAGTCAGCGTGGCATAGGTTGCCTGTGGCTGCATGGCCTTGTATTCGGGCAATTCGGTGACCGCTTTGTTGGCCGGGATATGGCCGGCAGAAGCCCAGAACAACGAATGTTCGGACATCCACTTGATCACTTCCAGGACGGCGGCGTGCTTTTCCGGGGTGGCCGGTTTGCCAGCGTTGTTCGGGATCGCGAAAGAGTGGCTGTCTGCGTAGGTGCAAGGCTTGTCAAACATCACAGGAAGTTCGATGGCACCCCAGTTGAACAGCTTGCCGTTCTTTTCAAGGTCAACCATCGTGGGCACTTCCCACACACCGTTGATCATGAAGGCAGATTCGCCCGAGGTGAACAGTGCCACCGCAGCCGGATATTCGGTGTAGCCCGGAGCCTGACCATTGGCGACCCAATCGGCGATCACCTTGACCGAATTGGCCAGTTTTGCCGCGTTGTCATCAACCAGCCATGCGCCGTCAGACCCGATGGAACCGTTTTGCTGGCACAGGTAGGAATAGATCGTGCGGAAGGCAAAACCACCGTCTGCCGTGGTGATGGCCATGCCCCACTTGGTGCCGCCCTCTTGCAGTTTGGTCATGGCGGCGCTGAAGTTTTCGACGCCGTTCAAACCGCTGGGCAAACCATCGGCGCCCAGAAGGCCGGCCGCTTCAAGCTTATCCTTGTTGTAGTACAGAACGATCGGGTGCGTATCGAACGGCACGGCGTATTGCTTGCCGTCGACTTTCACAGCCTCAAAAGTTTCGGCAGCAAAGGTTTCTGGCGTCAGGCCCATGACGGCCATGTCATCAGGCGTGATTTCGGACAGCGATCCCTGGCTGACGGCCAGTGGAATGCGCGAGGCGTGATAGGTCATCACATCGGGGCCTTCGCCCACAGCGGCCGAGGTTTGCACCTTTGTGTAGAACGGCACGCCCCAATCCAAGGTTGTGGCCTGAATTTCGATGCTGTCGGCGTGTTCGGCGTTGAACTCCTCCAGCAGGGTTTTCATGCGGGCGCCATCGCCGCCACCCAGAAAGTCCCACCAGACCACGGTTTCCTTGGCCTGAGCTGCCGAGGCAGCCAGAAGGGCCATCAAACCGGCGGCCCCCAATAGTTTTTTCATCATGTCAAATCCTCCCTGCGTTATGGGGCTTGAAGCCCCCGCGCCACGTGATCCTTCTGCGGTCCGCTGGCGCGTGCGGCCGATACGATCTGTCGCCAAAGTGCAGGCTCCTCCTCCTGCGCTGCCCAAGGGGCGGTTCGGCGTGATCGTCTGTGGTGGAGTATGAAGGCCCCTACGTTTGTGTCAACCACATTTTCCGATACATATCGGTCTGAACGATATCCTTTTATTCTGCGGTGTTGGCCAAAGCGAGCAACGCATGAAGAAGATGACAGGCAACCGGATCTGTTCCCGGTGCATCGCCGGTCAGACGGAAGGTGTTCGCCACAACCCGGCCCTGCCCGACAGCACGTTCGGCAATGAAGGCGGCGGGTTTGTGCGCCCAGCCAACGACGGTGCCAGCGTGGACCGGGCCGCCAAACTCCCACGCCCGAAAACCGGTCAGGACATGATGAGGGATGACGCGGTCGAAAGACAGGTCGACAAGGGGGCCGCCGGGGATATCGGCAAAGGGGCCTGCGCGGCGGATCCAGGAAAAGCCGGCGATCCAATCTCCGCGCCACATCGTGCCGTGACGGGGATGCAAAATCATGTTGGGCAACTGCCCTTCGCGATTGCCCGGAAGGCCGGGTGTGGCATCCAGGATGGAGATGAAGGGTTGTTCCCGTTTGGGGGCATCCGTTCTGATTTCCTGTTTACTTTCAGTATTTTCGCCCAAAAGCAGCAGATAGGTGGCGCCCGATTGCAGGCGCTGGATATCGGTGGGTGTCAGGGCCCGGGCCAAGATCACGTCGGCCGTTTCCAGACTGGTGAGCGTATAGCCAAGCGCCTGCGCATAGGCGGCAAGGGCGGGATCTTCTGCGCCGATCCGCGGGGTTTGAACCGCAGCGGGACGGGCATAGACCGACACGGACAGGGTGTTTCGCGCGATGATTGTGCCGGCACTTTCAAGCGTCAGATCCACGGTCAGGATCTGCGACTTGCCTTGCGGAAGGCGCAGCGTCACGCGGCCCAGATCGGCGAGCGCGGCGGCATCTGTCGCCGGAACGGCGCAATCGCCATGGTTATCTGGCCCTGCGGTCCAGTGCAGCACACAAGGCCCGATGGCCCGCCCGCCGGTGGCCACGGCAAGATCAAAGCTGAAGCTGTCACCCGCGTATCCGGCGTAATGGGCGACCTTTGGGACGATGACCACATCGCTGTTGACGGTTGAGAACCGATCATGAAACACGCGGGGATTGCGGTTCATATCCAGAAGACCGTTAGACTCCCAGTGAACATCGGTAAATTCTGTGATGACATAGCCCTGAATTTGCGGCCAGGCCCGCATGACCTCGATCTCATATTTCAGGTTTTGAAACTGATACTCTTGCGCGGCGGTGATGAAATTATCGAAGCTGCCAAAGACGCTGGACAGTTGCAGGGTGGCAAAGCGGTCTTGGATGCCATGCGGATAGGCCGCGCCATCGCCCCAGGTGCCGCCGGTGCCCATCCACCAGGGTTCTTGGCCGTTCAGGGTGACCTGCGCCGGATCCGGCAGGCCCCAGACACCGAATTCAGACACCACGAGCGGTTCATCGCCGCGCCGATGCGAATCGCCATGGGGTGAAAATGTCCAATCCGCGCCGGCGGCGAATTCTGCGGTCAATGCATCCCATTCCGCCCTGCGTTCGGGGACCGAGCGGTAATAGTGGAAGTCGTTTATATCAGTTTTCAGGTGGAAATTGCCGTGGCAGGGGGAATTGTCGCAGACCATACGCGAGGGATCGCGTTGTTTCAGCCAGTTGTATTCCTGAACAAGCCAAGCCCGATGCTGCGGGTCTTCGCACAGCCGGGTGCCCCAATCTTCGTTGATCAAGGTCCAGATCACGATGCTGGGATGATTGCCGTCGCGGGCAAGGATGCCTTCCATCGTCTCGCGCATGCGGCGGGCCGAATCGGGCGTGAACTGACCGACATTGGGAATTTCCGTCCAGATCAACATGCCCAGCCGATCGGCCACTTCGTAATAGCGCGGATCGGGGATCTTGATGTGACAGCGCAGCAGATTGAGGCCCAGCGCCTTGGCCTTGTGCAACTGATCTTCCAGAAACGCCACGGACGGAGGGGTGCAGATCCCTTCTGGATAGTAATCCTGATCAAGGGCGCCACGCATGTAAAACGGGGCGCCGTTGAGATAAAAGCGGCCGTTCTGGCGGGTGAAAGAGCGAAACCCAAAGGGGTGAACGGTCCGCTCTTGCGGCAGATCCACGCGCAGGCTGTACAGGTTCGGCGCGTCCGGAGACCACAGATCGGGCTGATGCACGGTCACTGTGGTTTCGGTTTGACCCGCGGGCAAATGCGCCGTGGCAACGGGGGTGCCGCCGGGGGAAAGAACCGTCAACTCGGCGGGGGTGGGCAAGGAGAGCGAGAGCGAAACTGTCACTAATCCGCCGATTTGGGCGGTTATTGCACAGTGTGTCAGATGCGCTGCGGGCCGGATTTCAAGGTTGACCGACTGCCAGATACCGCCGATCGGGCCATACCAGCTTTGTTTTCCATGGGGGATTTCGGCGAAATTCGGGGTGCTGGCGCCGTCGGGCAGGTGACACTCGACGCGAAGAAGGTTGGTGTCTTGCAGCAGATCGGCCGGAATCGCGCAGACGAAGGGCAAATAGCCGCCTTCGTGGGTGCCAATGATGTGCCCGTTCAGAAAAACCGTCGCCAGATAGCTTACCGCGCCAAACCGCAATTGGGCGATGTGGCCCGGCGGAACGGTGGGGTGCGCAAAGCTGCGTTCATAGGTGGCGTGGCCGGAACTTTGGCGAAGATCGGCAAATTGCGCCTGCCAAGGAAGGGGAACCTGCGCGTCGCGCCAAGGGCCATTTTGGTGCTGAAAGCGCCACTGTCCATCAAGGCTGATCTGGAAGGTCGGGGTCATGGGTGGCTCCTGTTGCCGAGGGACCGTTGGGGCGCAAAGGGCCTGAACGGGGGCTGACGGGTGATTCTGTCGGGCCGAGACTACGACAGGCAGGGCGTTTGACCATACCGAAAAACCTGATACACATGCGCTTATGAACGAAGGGCATTCAAATGAGCCGGAATTTTCTGATTGTTGACCCAGTTGAGGGGTTGGAAACCTTGAAGGCGCTTTCATCGCCGGTGCGGGTTGGAATACTGAAATTACTTCACGATGAAGGCCCGCAGAATGTGAATGCCATCGCGGCGGCGCTGGAGCTTCCGCAGTCTTCGGTATCGGCCAATGTGCAGGTTCTGGAAGAGGCGGGTCTGATCCGGACCGAAACGCAGCGCGCCAAAAAGGGCAACCAGAAGGTCTGCCACACCTTGTTTGACGAGGTGCTGGTGATGTTCAAAAAGGACCCGGCGACGGCAGGATCAAACGTGATCGAAGTGGCGATGCCGCTGGGTCTTTACACCAGTTGCGATGTGACCGCGCCGTGCGGTTTGTGTTCGGGTGAGGGGATTATCGGGCTGCTGGATGTGCCAGATACCTATCTGGATCCGGGGCGCATGTCGGCGGGGTTGATGTGGTTCACCCGCGGGTACATTGAGTATCAGTTTCCTAACAATATCAAACTGATGACGGGCGATTTGGAGGCTGTGGAGTTTTCGGTTGAACTGTCGTCAGAGGTGCCGGGAACTGCCGCGGACTGGCCCAGCGACATCACCTTTTCGGTCAACCAGATTGATGTGGGAACCTGGACATCGCCGGGGGATTATGGCGACCAGAGGGGGGTTTATACACCCAGTTGGTGGAAGCTGAAGGGCAGCCAGTATGGCAAGCTGAAATCGGTCCGGGTGACCAGTGAAGGCACTTTTATTGACGGGATGAAGATGTCTCCGGTGTCGTTGAAGGATCTGGATCTTGGGTCACACCGGTCGATCCGGTTTCGCGTGGGCGTCAAGGCCGATGCGCGCCACCCCGGGGGGGTGAATGTTTTTGGTCGCGGCTTTGGCAATTATGACCAAGATATTGTGATGCGGCTGACGACACGACGTTAGGTCTTTGGTTTTGGGGTTGACCTTAGCACAGGTTTCCTGATGTATATCTGTAAGTCAGATATGTATGCCCCGGATTTAGAGGGCACCGTCGGGGAGGGACGGAGACATGAAAGCACAGGTCACGGCCCACAAGAACTTTACCATCGCCAAGATCGATGAGCGGATTTATTCAGCTTTTCTGGAACATCTTGGCCGCGCGATTTACACCGGGATCTACGAACCCGGCCATCCAACCGCAGATGAAAACGGAATGCGCGGCGACGTTGCCGAGCTGGTCCGTGATCTGAAGATTCCCTTCGTGCGCTATCCGGGCGGAAACTTCGTTTCGGCCTATAACTGGGAAGACGGGATTGGCCCGAAGGATCAGCGCCCTGTGCGTCTGGATCTGGCCTGGCATACATCGGATGCCAATCAGGTGGGGGTGCACGAGTTTTCGCAATGGTGCGATACCGTGGGCACGCAGATGATGCTGGCGATCAACCTTGGCTCTCGGGGGTTGGACGAAGCGCGCAATTTCGTGGAATATGTCAACGGTCCGGTCGGCAGTCATTGGGGCGATCTGCGGGCCAAAAATGGCCGTACAGAACCGTTTGACTGCCGTCTTTGGTGCCTTGGCAACGAAATGGACGGGCCGTGGCAAGTGGGTCACAAGACGGCCGATGAATATGGCCGTCTGGCCAATGAAGTGGCCAAGACCCTGCGGGCCTTTGACAAGGGTCTGGAGTTGATTGTTTGCGGATCGTCCAATTCTGACATGAAGACCTATCCCGAATGGGAACGGATCGTTCTTGAGCATACGTATGAAAATGTCGATCACATCAGCCTGCACATGTATTTTGCCAACCGGGAAAAGAAGACCGGAAACTATCTGGCGCTGAGTGAGAAGCTGGAACGCTATATCGACACCATCGAATCGACGATCAAGCTGGTGAAGGCGAACAAGCGGTCAAAGCATGATGTTTATATCAGCTTTGACGAATGGAACGTGTGGTACCATTCCAACGCGCAGGACCGTGCCATTTTGGAAGGCAACGAAGGCTGGCCGCATGCGCCGAGGCTGCTGGAAGACATCTATAACTTTGAAGATGTGTTGCAGGTCGGGTTGATCTTGAACACCTTCATCCGCAAATCGAATGTGGTGAAGATTGCCTGTATTGCGCAGTTGGTGAATGTGATCGCACCGATCATGACAGATCCGATGGGCGCGGCCTGGCGGCAGACGATTTACTATCCTTACTACTTCGCGTCGGTTTACGGGCGGGGCACGGCGTTGAATCTGGCGCAGTCGGGCCCGGTCTATAAGGCCGAACTGGCTGACGAGGTGCGCTTTGTCGATGTGGCGGGCGTGCATGACGAGACCGAAGGCACGCTGACCTTCTTTGTCGTCAACCGTCACGAGCATGAAGCGATGGATCTGGATCTGGCGCTTGAAGGATTTGGCGCGGGAACGGTGATTGACCATCAGGTGATGGTGCATGCCGATCTAGAAGCGGTGAATACGGCCGTGAATCCGATGGCTGTGGCTCCGACAAAAGGGACGGGCGCTGCGGTAACGGGCGGCCGCCTGACGGCGAGCTTGCCGCCGCTGAGCTATCAGATGTTGCGGGTAAAACTGGGATAAGGTTCCCCACGTCACGGCAGGCGGCCCAGTTTGATTGCGATCAGATTGGGCCGCGCTGCGTGAAACCTTAACGCTTTCGTATCGTATCGCCGGGCTGCAGGATCGGGAACAACTCGATCACCGCACCGCCAGCCGCGCCAGAGGCGTGTTGACCGCTGATGATTTCGGCGGCGCGGCGGCCAATTTCAAGCCGGCACGCATCCATTGTGGCCAGTTTGCGCGGCAGACCATCCAGCAATTCGACGCCGTTAAACCCGGCAAGACCGATCTTTCCCGGCACATCCAACCCGTTTTCAAGGCAATACAGCAGGCCGCCTGCCCCGATCATATCGTTGGAATAATACAGAAAATCGACCGTTGGGGTGCGCTTTAAGATGGCTTCGGTCATCTCGCGGCCCTTGAGAAGCGCGGAGCCGCCCGAATAGAACTCACGGTCAATCAGGGTCAGACCGTTGCGGGCGAGTTCCTCTTCAAAGCCTTCAAGGCGTTTGCGGGCGCGGTGATCGTTTGGCATCTGCGTGCCCAGAAAGGCGATGCTGCGATAGCCGGCGGCCACGATCGCCTCGGCCATCTGGCGGCCGGCGCGGCGGTGGGAAATGCCGACCGCGGAATCAAGCGGTGTGCCGTCGATGTCCATGATCTCGACGATGGGAACGCCCGCTTGGGCCAGCATGGCATGGGAGGCGTCCGTGTGTTCCAGCCCGGCGATGATCAGCCCCGACGGGCGCCAAGAGAGCATTTCGTAAAGCACGCTTTCTTCGCGGTCGGGCGAGTAGTTGGTGACGCCGACGACGGGTTGCAGGACGGTTCCATCCAGCACTTCGGAAATGCCTGTCATAACTTCGGGGAAGACCATGTTGGACAGCGAGGGGATGACAACACCCACAAGATTGACGCGCTGCGATGCAAGGGCGCCGGCGATCTTGTTGGGAACATAGCCCAGCGAGCGTGCCGCCTTGAGCACCTTTTCGCGCGTGGTAACCGAGACATCCCCACGGTTGCGCAGAACGCGGCTGACCGTCATCTCTGACACGCCAGACGCTTCGGACACATCGCGCAGGGTCAGGGGTCTTTTGGGATCGTAGCTGGGCATTTGTCACTTTTGTCTTTGGGCGCGGGGCCGTTGATCCTTGTTAGCGCCAAAGTGGCCCCTGCAAAACCCCCCGTTGCCAAAGGGCTTGTCGGAGGGGCAAATTTGCGGTATGATAGCGCTAACAGTTCGGGTTCAGGCCGGAACTGGCGATGTCCCGCGCGTCCTGCAAGCTCTCAACTCTGGCGCAACGGACTATAGGGGAAGCGGTGGGCCAAAAAGTCGCTTCCCCTTTTCATCGCAAGAAATCGCAGAACTTGCCGCAGCGCGCGAAGACGTTTAGAACGGTCCGCGAAGATGAGGTCTGCGTAGCTCAGCTGGATAGAGCACAGGATTCCTAAAACGGAAGAATTGGGCGCCCCGTTTGGAAACGGCGGGGTGGATCTGCTCAAAGTCGGGGAAAGCTGGGGTGTGCTTGCACCTTGCCGATCCCGAGCCAAGCCCGGGGGAAACCTTTGGGAAGGTGTAGAGACTGGACGGGCAGGGTCTAAGGGCGGGTTCGCCTAAGACCAAGGGACAGTCCAGACCACGAACCAAGGTCTTTGCTTGAGGCAGGGATCTGGGCGGCGAAAGCCGAAGTGGTATGAATCCTGGGGCCGTGGGTTCAAATCCCGCCGTGGACACCATCTTTGTGAAAACGCCCAAGGGAAACCTTGGGCGTTTTTTCGTTATGCTGCGAAGGACGGTTAGATATCCAGCGTATTCTCATGCTCCCAGCGGGAGAAGTGAGAGGCGTAGCTATCCCATTCGCGGCCCTTCAGTTTGATGTAGGCGGACGAGAATTCATCGCCGAGCATGGCTTTGAGCGTCTTGTCCTTGTCGAACTCGCGCAGCGCATCCAGCAGGTTAAGCGGCAATTTCGGCGCGTTTTTGACGGTATGGCCCATCTGATACATATCGATATCGTGCCGTTTGCCGGGGTCTGCCTTTGTGCGCACGCCGTCAAGACCGGCGGCGATGATCACCGCCTGCAGCAGGTAGGGGTTTGCTGCGCCATCGGGCAGCCGCAATTCGAAGCGGCCGGGACCGGGAACGCGGACCATGTGGGTGCGGTTGTTGCCTGTCCAGGTGACGGTATTGGGTGCCCATGTTGCCCCCGAAGAGGTGCGGGGCGCGTTGATGCGTTTGTAGCTGTTGACGGTGGGGTTGCAGATCGCCGCCAAGGCCGAGGCGTGTTTCATGATGCCGCCCAGGAAGTTGCGGCCCTGATCGGACAGGTGCAGTTCCTTGGATTTGTCGGCAAAGGCGTTGGATTTGCCATCCATCGACCAAACCGAGATATGGGCGTGGCAGCCCGACCCGGTGAGGCCCTTGAAAGGCTTGGGCATGAAGGTGGCGCGGTAGCCATGCTTTTCGGCGACAGATTTCATCATGAATTTGAAGAAGCTGTGCTTGTCGGCGGTTTGCAGGGCGTCATCGTATTTCCAGTTCATTTCGAACTGGCCGATCGCGTCTTCGTGGTCGTTCTGATAGGCTTCCCAGCCCAGTTCCAGCATGTAATCGCACACTTCGGCGATGACATCGTAGCGGCGCATCACGGCCTGCTGGTCGTAGCAGGGCTTTTCCGCGTTATCATAGGGATCAGAGATTTGCTCGCCATCGGCGGTGAGCAAGAAGAACTCCGGCTCCACCCCGGTTTTGACGCGAAGACCGTCTTTGGCAGCTTCGGCGATCACGTTTTCCAGCACGTTGCGGGGGGCTTGTGCGACAAGCTTTCCCTCCATCGTGGCGCGGGCGGCAACCCATGCCACATCTTTTTTCCAAGGCAGCTGGATGGCCGAGGACGGATCGGGAACCGCCATCAGGTCGGGGTGGGCTGGAGTCAGGTCAAGCCAAGTGGCGAAACCGGCAAAGCCTGCCCCGTCTTCGGCCATGTCGTTGATCGCCTGAGTCGGCACGAGTTTGGCGCGCTGACCCCCGAACAGATCGGTATAGGAGATCATGAAGTATTTGACGCCCTTGTCCTTGGCCCATTTGGCCAGATCTTTTGCCATCTTTTAGCTCCCTGTCGTCTTTATGTTTTTTTAAAACCCGCCGTTGCGGCCGGGGATCCAGTTGGTGCCAGCCAAGGGAACGCCCGCCATGGCGGCGGCTTCGATCGTCAGCGAGCAGAGGTCTTCGGGTTCGAGGTTGTGAAGGTGATTCTTGCCGCAGGCGCGGGCGATGGTTTGCGCCTCTAGCGTCATCACTTTCAGATAGTTTTTCAAGCGGCGGCCGCCGAGGATCGGATCGAAGCGCTTTGACAGCTCGGGGTCTTGGGTGGTGATACCGGCTGGATCGCGGCCTTCGTGCCAATCGTCATAGGCGTCGGCGGTGGTGCCCAGCGCCTGATATTCGGATTCCCATTTGGGATCGTTGTCGCCCAGCGCGATCAGAGCGGCGGTGCCAATGGCCACCGCATCGGCGCCCAAGGCCATGGCCTTGGCCACGTCGGCCCCGGTGCGGATGCCGCCGGAGACGATGAGTTGCACCTTGCGGTGCATGCCCAGATCTTGGAGCGCCTTCACCGCCAGCGGGATGCAGGCCAGAATGGGCATGCCGACATGTTCGATGAACACATCCTGCGTGGCAGCGGTGCCGCCTTGCATGCCGTCGAGCACCACGACATCGGCCCCGGCCTTGACGGCCAGTGCGGTGTCATAATACGGGCGCGCGCCGCCGACTTTGACATAGATCGGCTTTTCCCAATCCGTGATTTCGCGGATTTCCATGATCTTGATTTCAAGATCATCCGGGCCCGTCCAGTCCGGATGGCGGCAGGCGGAGCGTTGATCGATGCCCTTGGGCAGGTTGCGCATGGCAGCCACGCGGTCAGAGATTTTCTGGCCCAAAAGCATGCCGCCGCCGCCCGGTTTGGCCCCTTGGCCCACGACCACTTCGATCGCGTCGGCGCGGCGCAAGTCATCGGGGTTCATGCCGTAGCGGGAGGGCAGGTATTGATAGACCAGCGTGCGCGAATGTCCGCGCTCTTCTTCGGTCATGCCACCGTCGCCGGTGGTGGTGGAGGTGCCAGCGGCAGAGGCGCCGCGGCCCAGTGCCTCTTTGGCGGGGCCCGAAAGCGCGCCAAACGACATGCCGGCAATGGTGACCGGGATATCAAGATGGATCGGCTTTTTGGCGAAACGGGTGCCAAGCCACACGTCGGTTGCGCATTTTTCGCGGTAGCCTTCCAGCGGATAGCGCGAGATGGAGGCCCCAAGGAACAGAAGATCATCGAAATGCGGCAGGTGGCGTTTTGTGCCGCCACCGCGAATATCATAGATCCCCGTGGCGGCTGCGCGGCGGATTTCCGCGTTGATGGCCGGGGTGAAGGTGGCAGAATAGCGGGGCGGGGTACGGGGGAAATCTGTCATTCTTTTTCTTCTGCCTCAGTAGGAGGACGCGTTGTCGATGTTGAAGGTATAAAGCTTGCGGGCAGAGCCGTAGCGGCGAAACTCTTCGGGTTTGGCTTTTGTATCGGCCTCTCCTTGGCGCAGAAGATCTTCAACGATGGCATAATGTTCGGGGCGCATTTCTTTTTCGATGCAATCCGCGCCAAGTGATTTGACGGTTCCGCGCACGAAAAGTCGGGCCTCGTACAGGCTGTCGCCCAAAGCTTCGCCCGCATCGCCGAGACAGACGATGTTGCCGGACTGCGCCATGAAGGCAGACATGTGGCCGATATTGCCGTGCACGACGATGTTGATGCCCTTCATCGAAATGCCGCAACGGGATGAGGCGTTGCCCTTGATCACCAAAAGCCCGCCCCGGCCCGTGGCCCCGGCGTATTGGCTGGCGTCGCCGTCGATGATGACGGTGCCCGACATCATGTTTTCGGCCACGCCCGGCCCGGCAGAGCCTTTGACACGGACGGTGGCCAGTTTGTTCATGCCGGCGCAGTAATAGCCGGTCGATCCGCGAACGGTGATATCCACCGGCGCATCAACCCCTGCCGCGATGGCATGGGCGCCCTTGGGATTGATCACTTCCCATTCGGTCATGTTGGTTTGGCCTTTCAAGGCATGAAGGGCCGAGTTCAGCGCGCGCAATCCTTCAGCGCCGAGGTCGAAGGTCTGCATCTTAACGCTCCCAGAAATAGACGGTGGCGGGTTCAGGCTCCCAGATCCGGGCGTGTTCGATGCCCGGAAGGTTGACCAACGCGCGGTATTCTGACCCGAAGGCCACATAATCATCGGTTTCGGCCATGACGGCGGGTTTGCACGCAATGGGATCGCGCACCACGCCAAAGCCGTTCTTGGTGCCGACAACGAAGGTGAAAAAGCCATCAAGGTCGGTCAGCGTTGCCTCAAGCGCGTTGCCCAGGGTTTCGCCGTTTTGAAGTTTGTGGCTGATGAAGGCCGCGCCCACTTCGGTGTCATTTTCGGTTTCAAAGGTCATGCCCTGACGCTTCAGTTCCCGCCGAACGCCGTTGTGGTTGGACAGCGATCCGTTGTGCACAAGGCACTGATCGGACCCGGTGGAAAAGGGATGCGCGCCCATGGTTGTGACGGCAGATTCCGTGGCCATGCGGGTGTGGCCGATGCCATGCGTGCCCGACATCTTGGCCACGTCAAACCGGCGGGCCACATCTTTGGGAAGGCCGACCTCTTTAAATATTTCAATGCTTTCGCCCGCGCTCATCACTTTGACGTTGGGACGCAGGTGCGACAGGGCCGAGCGGGCCGCATCCATCTGGGCCAGCGGAACCTCGAGCACGGCATGGGTGCTTTTGATCAAGATCAGCACGGGGGTGCCGATGGCGTCTTTGAGGTCTTCGTCAAGCGTCTTGAAATCTACCTCGGGGGTGGAGGATTGCACAGTGATCTTGGCCTTGCCTTTGCCCGCGCCCGAGTAGATCGCGATTCCCGCAGAATCGGGCCCGCGGTCGGTCATGGTGATGAGCATGTCGGCCAACAAAGCGCCGAGTTGGGGTTCAAGTTTGGGGTCTTTGAGGAATAGCCCAACGATGCCGCACATGGATTCGTCTCCTTTTGGTCTTTGGGGCACGCTAGCAAGATTGGAATCCGGCTTCAACTGATAAGAAACAATTTTCACCTGACGGGAAAATCTTTTCAGGGTGCTTATTATTTGAGCAGTTTTTCTTGACAGATTGCCGCAGCCGGGCTTTCCTTTGGGAAAACAAAATTGCCGGATAGGGAAACGGCGCAGCGGCCGCGCCAGTCCGGCGATCAGCAGGCCGAAGGGGAGGGAAACGTGGCTGACCTTAATCAAAGGATTGAGGCCATGCACAAACGCGATGTCAAAGTGGCATGGGCTTTTGTGCTTGGTCTGTGGTTTGCGGTTGTTTTTGTGGCCTATGCGACATGGGATCTGGCGCCAGACGGGACGGCGCGCAGTCTGTTGTTGATTGGCGGGGCGGTGGTGCTGCTGTTCAATACGGCGGCCATCATGGCGATGCTGAAGCATTACCGGGAAGACCGCGATTTCATGTATGGGCTGGACATCAAGTTTCTTGATGAAGCCCGCGCGCGGAAGGGATAAATCATGGCCCATTATACCCCCCCGCACCAAGGCAAGCTTGGCCAATTGATCGATGTGATCGTGCTGGTCGTCTTGACGCTTGGCGCGCTGTTCGTTCCGCTGAAGCTGGGCATGTCGGGCGCTGCAAAAGTGATTGCCGCGCCGATTGAAAACCCGACTTGGGAGGCGCTTGGACAAAGTCCGGTGCAAGCCGCCCAATACGAGGCGTTGGGATATACCCCCGCCAGCGCACATGATCTGATTTTGGCCAGGTTCGACTATAGCTTCACGATGGGCGGGCTGATCGCGATGATCGTGGTGATCGTTTTGTACTACGTGCTGATGTTGAAGTTTTCCGAAACCGAATACCGCGACGTCATCGCGGAAAAATTCGACAGAAAATAGGAGCCGTGATGCAAACCTGGAATTACATCGAATATGGAGCCTGGGCGCTGTCAGCGCTGTTTGGTTTGTACATCGTGGTGGACTGGATCCGCACCGATACGACCTATTCCGAAGATGTGCTGACCTCGTCTCGCGAAGGCGAGCTTGAGGCCATGACCGAAGAAAAGAGGGGCTGAGACCATGGCAGATACGGATATCGGATCAAAGACCATGGATGGTATGGGGCCGCATGGCACCAAGGTTGGCTTGTTGCGCGTTCTGGGCCCGGCGCATGTTTGGGCGTTGGGTGTGGGGATCGTTCTGGTGGGCGAGTATATGGGCTGGAACTTTGCCGTTGGCAAAGGCGGGGCTTATGCGGCGCTGATCGCCTGCTGGTTCGCTGGGATCTTGTACACCTGTGTGGCCATGATCGACAGCGAAGTGACATCGACCGTCGCGGCCGCTGGCGGGCAATATACCCAAGCAAAGCATATCGTGGGGCCCCTGATGGCGTTCAACGTCGGGCTTTATCTGGTGTTCGCCTACACGATGCTGGAGGCGGGCAATGCGATTACGGCAGGCTATCTGATTTCGGTGGTGGCGGGCATGTCGGGGTATGAGGGGGTGTTGGATCAACGACCCTTTATCATCTTGTCGATCCTGTTTCTGGCCTGGTTGAACTATCGCGGGGTGTTGGCCACCTTGACCTTCAACCTGGTGATCACAGCGATCGCGTTTGTGGCGATCATCGTCTTGTTCTTGTCCACCTCTGGCATTCTGGGCGGCGGCATCATGCAGCACAAGGCCTTGATGGAAGGGGCGGCGGCGCTGCCCTATGGATGGATCGGCATTCTGGCAGCGATGCATTTCGGTCTGTGGTTCTATCTGGGCATTGAAGGCACCACGCAGGCGGCGGAAGAAGTCCGCTCTCCAGCGCGGTCATTGCCCTTTGGCACCTTGGCCGGGATCATGACCTTGCTGATTGCCGCAACGCTGACCTGGTATATCTGCACCGGGGTCTTGCCTTGGGAGTTTCTGGGCGATGGCGTGAACGGGTCTGTGGCGCCATTGTTTGACACCGCGCGTCTGTCGGGGTCGGATGGGCTGATCTGGCTTTTGGGGATCGGCACGCTTTTTGCCACCTTGGCCAGCGCAAACGGCTGTATCAACGATGCCAGCCGGGCATGGTTTTCGATGGGACGTGACAAGTACCTGCCGGGGTGGTTCGGCGCGGTGCATCCAAAATACCGCACGCCCTATCGTTCCATCATCTTTCTGGTGCCCATCGCGCTGATCTTTGCCTTGGGCGCGCCTTTGGATCAGGTCATCACCTTTTCCATCCTGTCGGGTCTGCTGGGCTATACGTTCATGCCGCTGAACATCATCATGTTCCGCCGCAAATGGCCATTGGACAGCATCAAGCGCGGGTACGAACATCCGTTCCATCCGTTGCCGGCCATTGTTCTGTTGGCCCTGTGCGCGATCACTTTCTTTGCGGTGTTCCTGGGCTATGGCACGCAGTTGGTGGCCATGATCGGGTTCTACATTGTGGTGTCGTTGTGGTTCCACTTCTGGCGCTACCGGTTTGTCAGCCGGGGCGCACAGTTCACGATGCCTTGGCCAAAGCCCAAAGGGTATTGATCTGAACCGGGCCCGCCGCAAGGGTGGGCCCTTTTCACTTGAAAGTCTGCATGTCCCTTCCTGAAATTCTTGGTGTTGCAATGGCCGGTCTGATCTTGGGATTGGGCGCGGTTCACTGGGCATCGGGCCGCCGGCGACAAGCCGCGCGCGCGGTCTATTTTTCGTCCGTGGAAGGGCTGTTTGACCGGGCCGTGGTTCGGGTGCAGCCCAGCGGGTTTGCCCGAATGACGGGTCACTGGGGGGCGCATGAATTTGATCTGCAGGCGGTGCCCGATACGCTGACCTTTCGCAAATTGCCGGCGCTTTGGGTGATGATCACGCTGCCCGAACCCCTGCCCGTCACAGCGACACTGGACATCATGGCGCGGCCGAGCGGGGGGGAGCCGTTTTCACACTTTTCAAGCCTGCCCCAAAGTCTGGAACGCCCCAGCTTTCTGCCCGAAGTGACGGCGCTGCGCAGTGATGATGCGGCGGGGCTGAAGGTGGATTATCTGGCGGCCCATGCGCCGCTGTTTGACGATCCGCGCGTGAAAGAGCTGATCATCTCGCCCAAGGGACTGCGCATCGTCCTTTTGGCCGAAGAGGCAGAAAGGGGCCGCTATCTGTTGTTTCGGGATGCGGAAATGGGGCTGGAGCCCTTGAAGGCCGAGCGCGTTTCGGGCCTTATAGAGACGATTTTGGCGCTGCGGGCCGATATCTTTGCATCGGCGGGGGCCTGAATGAAGCCAATCCATCCAAACCTTGTCTTGATCTTGGCCATTTTGCTGCCGGGCATGGGGCAGGTTGCGAACCGGCAACCGGTGCGGGGCCTGATCTTTGTGTTCTTTGTGATCTTGCTGGGCGGGTTTACCCTGAAAACAGCGGCACCGGAGGTGTCGGTGGTGGGGAAATTTGCGGGCGGAATTTTTGTCTGGGCGATGGCAGTGTTTGATGCCTACAAGACTGCGCGCATTCGCACATCTGTTTGGACTTTAAGGAAGTAGCCTGGTCCGAGACGGAGAACAAAAGTCCGCAGTGCGGCGTTTTCCCGACGACGAGTCCACTGGACTGTTTTCTTTTCCGCCTTGGCCGGCCCTCGCAGGCTTGCTCGGGCGTTCGGCGGGAAAACAGTCCACTGGACTGTTTTCTTTTCCGCCTTGGCCGGCCCTCGCAGGCTTGCTCGGGCGTTCGGCGGGAAAACAGTCCACTGGACTGTTTTCTTTTCCGCCTCACCCCTGTGGATAGGAGATGACAGACAGATAGCGGGCGGGAAGTTTGACCAGAACTTCGGGACCATGGGGCGCATCGGCGTCAAAGAACAGGCTGTCGCCGGGCTTGAGCGGATAGACTTGGTCGCCGTGACGATAATCCACCTCGCCATCGAGCATGTAGAGCAGTTCCAGCCCCTCGTGCTGAAAGGCGGGGAAGATGTCGCTTTCGGTGGTCAGGGTGATCAGATACGGCTCGACCACAACGCCTGAAGAATTGGAGCCGATGTGGCCCAGAAGGTTGTATTGATGCCCGGCCCTTGTGCCACGGCGTTCGATTTCAAGGTGATCGCCCGCTTTTACGTGATGCGCCTCGCGGCGTTCTTCATAGCTTTTGAAAAAAGAGGTCACGGGCACCGAGAAGGCATGGCTAAGCACTTGCAGCGTCGTCAACGACGGCGAGGTATTGCCGTTTTCGATCTTGGACAGCATGCCGATGGACAGGCCCGTGATCTGGGCCAAATCGGCCACGGTCATTCCCTGTTGGCGGCGAAATGTGCGCACCTCGCGTCCGATGGCCGCTTCGAGATTGCGTTCCGAGATTTCGCGGACACGGTGGGGGTCTTGATCGAAGGCAGGCTTACCCCGAGGAAGGTCTTGCGGCTGATCCAAAGTCAAATCCCCCAAAATGAAACTTTAGTCTGATAAATTTCACTATAGGGAAACACACGCAGAGATCAAGCCGGGGAGACGCTGGGCGCGCGGCGGCGGTTACAGCAGGGATTTTGCCGTAACCTCCAGCGCGTGAAGCAAGCTTTGGGCCGAGGCGCGCGGGCCATAAAGGGTAATGTCGGTTGGCGAGCGTTTGATCAGATAGGTGCCCAGATGCTCGATGACGGTGCGTGCCGCAAAACCGACGGGTTTGGTGGCAAGATCGATGTTGGACAGGCGTTCAAACAGCGGAACCGGATTGTCAGCGGTGATGTCAAGGCGCACCCAGGCGTCGGTTTGCTCGGTCAGGGAGGCGGTATCGCCGAGCGCGGTTTTCAGCCCTGCGGTGATTTCTTCGTGGCTGGCAAAGGGGGCTTCGACCATCCACATTTCGGGCGTCATCCAAAAGGCGGAATAGGGAACGGCGAATTGCGCCATGGCCGCAGGCGGCAAGGGCAGGTCTGCTGCCTTGGCGGCCTTGGCAAGATCTTTATCCCGACCCCGCCGAACGGCAAGCGAGGCCAAAGCGACATCGAAGCGTTCGGTGATTGTGACGGCACCGATGGTTATCGTGACGGGCACATCATGGCCAAGGGCGGTTTGGGGTTTCAGCCCAGCATGGGGATCAGGCACGGAGACGCTCTCCTTCGGGGTCAAAGAAGTGGGGCGAGACGATCTCGACCTCGGTATCGACTTGGGTCAGGAAGTTCACGGCGCGCATCCGCGTGCCGATCTTTTGATCGCCAGCCTTCAGATAGCCAAGCGCGATGTCACAGCCAAGATGGGGCGAGAACACTTTTGAGGTCAGCCAGCCGCCATCATTTTCTGCGGTGGGTGCGGCACCAAGGGGCAGGAAGTGGCTTCCGGCGGAAATACTGGCGGCCGGATCCACGGGGCGCACGCCGACAAGGCGCAGGCCGCCGGGTTGGTTCAACCCCTCGCGCAGGGTCATGGCCATGCCGATGGAATCTTTCTTTTTCGACACCATCTTGCCCAGTCCCATGTTCAGCGCCGAGGACTGACCGTTCAGTTCGCCCCCTGCAACATGGCCCTTTTCGATGCGCATCACGCCCAGTGTTTCAGTGCCATAGACTACCGCATCAAATTCGGCCCCGACCTCGACCAGTTTGCGGATCAGCGCATCACCATAGCGGGTGGGCACGGCGATTTCATAGGCCAGTTCCCCCGAGAATGAGATGCGGAACAAACGCGCGCGCAGACCGCCACACACCGTGATGTTGCCCGCCCCCATATAGGGAAAGGCAGCATCCGAGATGTCTTGATCAACGAGTTTTGCCAGAAGGTTGCGCGCATTGGGCCCGGCGACGGAGTATTGTGCCCAAGCTTCGGTTGTCGAGATCAACTGAACGTCCAGATCGGGCCACAGGCATTGACGGCAAAATTCAAGATGCCGGAACACGGTGACCGCGTTGGCAGTGGTGGTGGTCATCACATATTCATGTTCCGCCATCCGAGCGGTGGTGCCATCGTCAAAGACCATCCCATCTTCGCGCAGCATCAGGCCGTAGCGGCATTTGCCGACGGGAAGCGTGGAAAAGGTGTTGGCATAGACGCGGTCCAGAAACAGGCCCGCATCGGTGCCTTGGATATCAATCTTTCCAAGCGTGGTGACGTCGCAGATCCCGACGGATTTGCGGGTTTGCAACACTTCGCGGTCGACGGATTGGCGCCATGTCGTCTCACCCGGGCGGGGAAGCCATTGGGTGCGCAACCAGTTGCCGACCTCGACAAAGATGGCGCCCTGTTCGGCGGCCCATTTGTGCGACGGGGTCAGGCGGAAAGGTTTGAACTCTTTGCCGCGCGATCGGCCCGCCAGCGCGCCCATGGCAACGGGCGTGTAGGGCGGGCGGTAAATGGTGGTGCCCGTGGCCGGGATCGACTGGCCGGTCAATTCGGCCATCAGGGCAAGGCCGATGACATTACCGGTCTTGCCCTGATCCGTGGCCATACCAAGGGTGGTATAGCGTTTCATATGTTCGACCGAGGTGAAGTTTTCCTGATGGGCCAGCTTGATATCCTTGACGGTGACATCGTTTTGCTGGTCGATCCAAGCGCGGCCTTTTCCGCCCGGAACGTACCACAGGGGGGTGATCTGCACGGGGGCATCTTCAGCCACGGGCAAAACATAGGGCGCTTGTTTGCCCATGGATTCGGCGATGTGGCGCGCGGCCTCGGCCCCTGACTTCAGGGCGGCATGGGTGGACATGTGGCCTGCGGCGGCCCCGGCGCAATGCAGGTTCGCGGGCCCACCGCTGCCGGGGACAAAGGCGGCGATATCGTCGCGCCAATCCGGGCGGGAGCGGTGATGCGAGGTGATGTTGACGTTGGGGTTCCAGCCGCCGGACACACCAAGGGCATTGGCAGAAATGGTTTCCACCTTGCCGTTGGGCCCGCGCACCGTGATGGATTTCAGACCCAGACGGCCCGCGCTGTCGATCACCTGCGCGCCGCGCAAATGCCGGATACCGGGCAGCAGTGTGCCGCCTTCGCGGCTGTCGATGACGGCCACGACATCGACACCTTTGGATTGCAGATCGGTGGCGCTGCGCAGGCCATCATCATTGTTTGTGAAAATCGCCACCCGGTCGCCCGCTGCCACGCCCCAACGGTTGGCATAGGCGCGCAAACTGCCCGCGAGCATGATGCCGGGGCGGTCGTTGTTTTCAAAGGGAATGGGCCGTTCGGTTGCGCCGCCCGTCAGCAGGGCATGGGCGGTATAGATGCGCCACAGGGTCTGCCGCGGTTTTCCGGCAAGCGGGGTTGGCAGGTGATCGGACACGCGTTCGACCGCGGAATAGATGCCGTGATCAAAGGCGCCAACAACCGTGGTGCGCGTCATCAGGCGCACATTCGGCAGGCTGACGAGTTCGCTTTGAACCGCCGTCGCCCAATCCGCGCCCGAATGATCGCCCACGGCATAGGTTTCGGCATTCAGTCTGCCGCCCATGCGAAAATCTTCATCGGCCAGAACCACGCGCAGGCCCGCGCGGCCTGCTGTCAAGGCGGCCATCAGGCCGGCGGGGCCCGCGCCGATGATCAACAGATCGCAGTGCAAAAAGCCTTTGTCATAGTCATCGGGATCTTCCAGCCGCGACATGGACCCAAGGCCCGCCGCCCGGCGGATGATCGGCTCGTACAGCTTTTCCCAAAAAGCGGCGGGCCACATGAAGGTTTTGTAGTAAAAGCCTGCCGTGAAGAAGCTGTTCAAGCGATCGTTGATCGACAGAGCGTCATAGGCAAGCGAGGGCCAGCGGTTTTGGCTGCGGGCTTGCAGACCGTCAAAGAGTTCGGCCACGGTGGCGCGTGTGTTCGGCTCTTGTCGGGCACCGGAGCGCAGTTCGACCAGTGCGTTCGGCTCCTCCGAGCCGGCAGACAGGGGGCCGCGCGGGCGGTGATATTTGAAGCTGCGGCCCATCAGCTGCACGCCGTTGGCCAAAAGCGCCGAGGCCAAGGTATCGCCGGGGTGGCCGACGAAAGATTTGCCGTCAAAGGTGAAGTTCAGGGGCTGCGTGCGGTCGATCTGGCCGCCGCCGATGCGGTGCGATTGGCTCATTTGCTGCGCCCCATGCTGCGGGCCACGTCGCGGGCCATTTCAACCTTTGTAATCTCATGCGTGACGGTATTGCGCGTGACGACAAGCCAGGACCTGTCGCCCTGTTCGTGGTACCACAATTCGCGGTGCAGGCCCGCTGGGTTGTCGCGCAAATAGACATAGTCATGCATTTCGGCGGGGCTTGCCGTCAGGCCGTCGGGGCGATTGATCAGGCTGGCATCGCCCAGATAGACGAATTCCTGCGCGTCGCGGGGGCCGAGGATCGGGTGGTTGATGATCATTCTTGGCTCCTAGTGCAAATTCGGGGTCGCGCCTTGACCCTTTTCGTCGATCATCAGACCCTTGGCAAAACGATCAAACCGATAGGCCGTGGCGGTTTTGTGCGGCTGGTCGGTGGCAAGAAGATGCGCGAAACACCAGCCCGAAGCGGGTGTGGCCTTGAAACCGCCATAGCACCAGCCGCCGTTGAAATAGAGCCCTTCGACACCGGTTTTGTCGATGATGGGGCTGCCGTCCATCGACATGTCCATGATGCCGCCCCAAGTGCGCAGCAGACGCGCGCGGCCGATCATTGGCATCAGGGCCATGCCGCCCTCGGCCACATCCTCGATCACCGGAAGATTGCCGCGCTGGGCATAGGAATTGTAGCCGTCAATATCGCCGCCAAACACCAGACCGCCCTTGTCGGACTGGCTGACATAAAAATGCCCGGCACCAAAGGTCATCACGCCGTCAATCAAGGGTTTGAGCCCTTCAGAGACAAAGGCCTGCAGGACGTGGGATTCCATCGGCAAGCGCATGCCGGCGTGGGACATCACGCGCGAGGAGGACCCCGCGACGGCGACGCCAACCTTCTTTGCGCCGATAAACCCCCGAGAGGTTTCCACACCACGGATCTTGCCGTTTTCGATTCGCATGCCAGTGACTTCGCAGTTCTGGATCAGGTCGACACCCCGAAGATCGGCGCCGCGAGCATAGCCCCAGGCCACGGCATCATGCCGCACGGTGCCGCCGCGTTTCTGCGCCAGTGCGCCCTTGATCGGGAAGCGGGCATTGTCAAAATTCAGGAAGGGGTAGATTGCCTTGACCTCGTCCCGAGACAGAAGAACAGCGTCGGCGCCATGCAAGATCATGCCGTTGCCGCGCCGGGTGAAAGCGTCACGCTGGGCGTCTGTGTGGATCAGGTTCATGATGCCGCGCTGCGAGACCATGGCATTGTAGTTGAAGTCCTGTTCCAGTCCTTCCCAAAGCTTCAGCGAAAATTCGTAGAAGGGTTCATTGCCGTCCAGCAGGTAGTTGGACCGGATGATTGTGGTGTTGCGGCCCACGTTGCCGCCGCCCAGATACCCCTTTTCCAGAACGGCGATGCGCGCTTGTTTGAATTCCTTGGCCAGATAATAGGCCGTGGCCAAGCCATGCCCGCCACCGCCGACAATGATATAGTCGTAATCGGGCTGTGGGGTGGGATCACGCCAAACGGGTTTCCAGCCTTTGTGGCCGGTTAAAGCCTCGGCAATGACGCGAAATCCGGAATAGCGCATGGGGGATCCTCGGGCGGTTACGTCGTTTAAGATAGTGGGCCACCTTCGCCAGACCTGCATCTTTTCCGCCATTGCAGGCGCAATTTCGGCCATTTCGCGCCGAGAGCGGGCGGCGGCGAGCGAGCAGTTGATGCAGCGGGGCGGGTCAGCTTTGCGGGCGGGTCTTTTTCGGGTCGTAGTGCGACAGGGGCACGATCACGGCGGGCAGGCGTTTTTGCTGGTGATCCAACTTGCCCAGTTCCAGTGCGGTGCCCAGCGCGGCATGGGCGACATCGACCCGGGCGAGCGCAATGTTCTGGCCCAGCAGCGGCGAGCGCATGGAGGAGGTGACCACGCCCACCTGCGCGCGGCCAAAGTGCAGGGTGTCGCCGTGCCCGACATCGGTATTGGCATCGATCACCAGACCCACGAATTTGTGGCTGGGGTGATCTTTGCGGCGGATCAAAGCCTCGCGGCCGATGAAATCATCGGTTTTGGATTTGAGCGGAACCGTAAAGCCGATGCCCGCCTCAAACGGGTCTGTCTGATCCGAAAAATCATAGCCGGCAAAAATCAGGCCCGCTTCGATTCGGACCATGTCCAAGGCGGCGAGGCCCATCGGGCGCAGTCCGTGCGCCTGCCCATGGTGCCAAACGGCATCGTAAACTGCGCTGCCATCTTTGGGGTGGCAGAAGATTTCAAACCCCAGTTCGCCCGTATAGCCGGTACGCGAGACCACAACCGGCGCGCCGCCCGGCCCGCCGAGGCGGCCGACGGTGAAGCGGAACCAACCCAGTTCGTCGATTGTGGGCTGGTGCGCCGCTGTCCAGATCATGGCGCGCAGGATGGCGCGGGAATTGGGGCCCTGCACAGCAAGATTATGAAGCTGGTCGGTGCTGGAGCGGACCATGGCCCGCAGACCCAGTTTTTCGGCCTGTGTGCGAATCCAGTCGCCGCCAAAGTCATCGCCGCCGATCCAGCGGAAATTGTCGCGGCCAAGGCGAAAAACCGTGCCGTCATCAATCATGCCGCCGTGATCATAGCACATGGCGGAATAGACCACTTGTCCCTGCGAGAGTTTCTTCATGTCGCGGGTCAGGACATATTGCATCAAGGTTTCGGCGTCGGGGCCGGTCACCTCGAACTTTCGCAGGGGCGACAGATCAAGCACGACAGCCTTTTCGCGGCAGGCCCAGTATTCTTCGAGCGTGCCGTTTTGGCTGTAGGTCTGGGGCAGCCAATAGCCTTTGTATTCCACCAGATTGCGGGTCTTGGCCGAGATCAGATCATGGAACGCGGTTTGCTTGGTCATTTTCGGCTCCGACTCGGGTGTTGGGCGGTAGGCAATGGAACGAGAGAAGGGTTCGGCGCCCGCATAGGTGCGCACGTGGATATCGGACAGATACCAGCCATTGGCCGGCGAGGTATCATCGGGGCAGGCCGAGCTGACGCAGACGATATCGGTCAGGGCGCGGAACAGCACATAATCGCCGGGGCGAGACCAAGGCTCGTCAGAGATCAGAACGCCGTGGGCATCGATATTGGTGTTGAAGAAAAGGTTTACCGCCATCCAGCCCGGACGCGGATCGATGCCATGCCGGGCGAGCGCCGTATTGAAATTGTCAGAACAGTTGACATGGCCCGGATAGCCGATGTCGTCATAATATTTTGACGCGCAGGCCATGGCAAAGGCGTCGTGCCGTCCCACCGTATCCTGAACGACTTCGACCAAGGGAACCCAATCTTGATCATAGTATTTGGAATGAAGGCCGGGCATGGAATAGGCATGGCCCATCAAGGTGCGTGAGGTTGTCACATCCAGCGCGTGTTGCAGTCCGCGATCCAGTTTGCGTGCGTCGAAGCATTGGAAATCCGTGCATTGGCGGCCATCCACATCGATGATCTGAATGTAATCGCCGGCCTTGACCGTATAGGTTTCGGCGGTGGCCGAGCGCACGCGCAGATCCAAGAGCGGATCGGCAAGCGGATCGGGAAGATCGAATTTTCCAACCTGGCGCGGGGCGGCGCGCAGGATTTCAACGGTGATCGGGCTGGCCGTATCCTGGGCATCAGGGGCCATGGGCAGACCCGGCGCACAGACAATCAGCCAGCCGGCGGTTTGGGCCGTGAACCCTTGGGTGCTGCGTGGGGGCGTTGAGGAACCAAATAGCCGGATCGCGCCCGCCTTGGCCAGATCGATGCCGCGCCGCGCAAGGCCCAGGCGCAGCCGTGACAGGCCCGGGCCCGCAGAATCGCCCAGCGCCAACATGGCCTTCAGTCCGCCGGCATCACTGTTGGCGGTATGGCCAAGGACGGCCGCGTCGATCCGCCCGTCAGGGCGCGCGGCGATCAATTCAACAGCTTGTCCGCCTTCGTCGTTCACAAGGGTGATCTGATCGCCCTGCCCCAGTTGCAACAACCACGCGCCGCCGCCCGGAATTGTTTGCCGTTCGCGCCCGTGGTGGCCAGCCATGTCGCGCGGTGACAGAATGCGGCTGGGTCGGGGTGGGCCCGGAATGACGGTGGGATAGGGCGTATCAAGCATGGCGTGCCTTTACCTTCTGTGCATTCTGGCGTTTCATCGAGGTTAAACTTCTTCATTGTGAAGAATAGCGGTGCCAGGCTCTTGGCACAAGCGGCAGGATGCCGGAAGGGATGAAAATGCTGGCACTGAGCCTTGGGCTGACGGCGGCGCTGATCTGGGCGGTGCATGACCTGTTGGCGCGCAAGCTGTCACAGGGGGCGGCATTGCTTCCGATCATTCTGGTGGTGTTGGGGGCCGGGTCAGTGGCATTGATTGGACCAGCCATGGTTTGGGGTGATTGGGCCGGGCTGTCGGGGGGGGCGGTGCGGTTGTCTTTGGCGGCCGGATTGGCCGTTGCGCTGGCCATTGGCACCTTGTACCGCGCCTTTTCGATTGCACCGGCGCGGATCGTGTCGCCGATCATCGGGTCCTATCCGATCCTGTCGCTGGCATTGGCCGCAGCGCAAGGCCGGGGCGTGACCGCCTCCGATTGGATGTCGGTTGTGGCTGTGGTTCTGGGGATTGCGGTGGTGTCGATGACCGCCCCGGACGGGGAGGCGGCAGCGAAGGCCCCTGTGGGGCCGGCGATGGGATGGTCGGCGCTGAGTGCCTGCGGGTTTGCGGCGACCTTTGCCCTCGGGCAAGAGGCCGCGCGGCAAGGATCGGAATTGCCCACGATCTTGATCACGCGGATGATGGCCTTTGTGGTGATCGGGGGATTGTTCGTGTTCTATCGGGGCCGCTTTGCAGGGCTGCGCGGCAACTGGCGGCCGATTTGCGCCATGGGGGCGATGGATGCCTTGGCGCTGGGGCTGGTCACGGCGTCGGGGAACTTGCCTTTGTCAGAATATGCCTCTGTCGCCTCATCGCTGTTCGGGGTGGGAACAATTTTGCTGGCGTCGATCTTTCTGGGCGAAAAACTGCGGGCCGTGCAATGGGGCGGGGTGGCGCTGGTCTTTGCCGGAATCGGGTTTCTGTCTGCCCAAGGCTGATCCGGGCCGGGCCTATTCGGCGGCCAAAGCGCCGTTCAGGCCCCGAAGACCCGCTGACAAGCGCCGTTCGGCCTGCGGGCTGACGCCAAAGGCCTCGGCATAATGGCGCGCCATTGGGGCCGAGCGGGGATAGCCCACAGAGGCCGCGATGTCGGACAGTTTGTCATTGGAATACAGCACCCGCTGGCGCGCCTTTGACAGGCGCAACAGACGATAATAGCGCAGCGGACTTTGCCCGGTTTCCCGTTTGAACAGCCGTTCGAAGTGGCGTTCGGACATGTCGACAGCTGACGCGACATCGGGGATGCGTAGCGGGTCTTCGATATGGGCATCAAACAGGGTGATCGCTTCGCGGATCGCGGCGGGAAGGGCATCATTGGTGCCAGAACCCTTGGCGACGGGAACCTTTTGGCGGGCATCTTCGTCACGCACAAAGGGGTGCTGAAACCAGCAGGCGACTTCGGTCATGCAGTGGCGGCCCAAACGCTCTTCGATCAGACGCAGCATCAGATCAAAGACGGCGCCCGCGCCAGAAACGGTGGTGCGCCGACCCTCGCGCAGGATCGCGGCTTCGGAAGCATGCACCTTTGGAAATTCGGATTTGAACGCCGCCTCATAGCACCAATGGACCGAGCAGCCGTGCCCTTCCATCAAGCCGGCGCGGGCCAAAGGAAAGATCCCGCCCGAAAACGCGCCCAGTGTGGTGCCCGTTCGGTCGAGCCAGCGCAGGCGGGCGGGGCTGCGGCGCGGGTCGATGAATTGGCCCGTGGGCGGCGAGAGCAGGTAGAGATGATCCAGTGCCCCGCAGTCGGCAAGGATGGCATCAGGTTCAAAACGCACCTCGGCTGAAGAGCGGACCGGGCCTGCCGTTTCTGCCACGAGCACCCAGTCAAAATGGCGCTGGCCCATGATTTCATTGGCCGCGCGCAAGGGTTCGATGGCGGAGGTCAGGCAGGCCATCGGAAAGCCGGGAAACATCAGGAATCCAAGGCGAAGGGGGGCCGTCTTAGTCATCCGGCCACCAGCCCGGCGTGGTGGGCGCGCCATCATCATAGGCCGAAAGCCAGTGAGCCATGGCATCGCGGTTGCGCAAAAAGCCCTTATAGGCGGCGACGTCGGGATGAACGTCCCGCACAACGCGGTGCAGGCGGCGGGCCCATTTTGGCACGGTCACAAGTTCTTCGAACTTGCCCAGATAGCAGCGGATCGAAAAGGCGATGGCATTTGACCGAGGCAGCCGAAACAGGGCCTGCAATTCGACGCGCAGATGCTGTTTATGGCCCAGATTTTCCGGCGTAAGCGAGGTCTTGGTCGGGCCCCACTTTGGATAGGTTTCGGGCGCAGTATCCAGCAGGGGATTGACGGTCATCGTCCAGTTGAACCGGCGCACCGGCGCGCCGTGTTGCAGCTTGAGCAGAAACTTGAGCGCGCGGTCGAAGATTCCCTTTTCATGGGCCAAAGGCACGGGGGCGTGCCATTCCATAAAGCTCATCCCGATGTCGAAATCGAGCGACCAATCCGCCTGACTGGTGATCATGCCCGCATCCATCCACAAGTCATTGTCGCGTTCGTCTTGCAACGAGAAATCACCTTGGGTTTGGCGGGTGATGTATTCGAACGGACCATACGGCAGCGTGCTTTCATCCAGAAAGGTGAAGTGCTGATCGATCCCCAAGGGGCGATTGATCCAATGCCATTTGTCGCCCTCTTTGGTCAGCGAAAACCACTGAGGGTAGTCGCGGGCCTTGGATTCCATGATCAATTCCAGCAGGTCCCAGCCGGCCAAGGTCATATGCGGCAAGGATTGGCAACGCAGAGGGTCTTCGGCCAGAACCTTGGCCCGATCGACCATTTCGGACACGTAGTGTTCATCTACATCAAAGGCATGTTCGAAGACCGAGCCTTTGCGGCCGGGGGTGTGCGGTTCCATGTTGACCGAATACATGTAATCGTCGCGGTCAAAGGGAAAAGGAAACCGACGGATGCCTTCGGGCGAGTTGCGATAGGTGAAATCTTCGCGGAAGGTTTCATCCCGAAAAAAGTCGCCAAAGGCACCGGGTTCGAAGTTCGGCTTGAAATCAAGGCTCATCTGTCGGCTCCTATCGGTCAAGAACAAGGGTCGTTCCCTCAAATCGGGAAACGCAGGGCATGATCTTTTGCCCAGCGGCCTGATCTTCGGGGGTCAGCCAATGGTCGCGGTGCAAGATCTGCCCGTCACAGCGCAGCACTTGGGTTTCGCATTGCCCGCAAGCCCCGCCCCGGCACAGGTACGGCGCATCGACACCGGCCGCTTCCATGGCTTCGAGCAGGGATTGCGCCGTGCCGACGGTAATGGACTTTCCCGAGGCCGCCAGATCGACGGTGAAGGGCTTTCCGGTGCCGGGGGCCAAAAATTCCTCGTGGTGGAGGGCGTGGGCGGGCCATCCCATCTTTGCCGCGGTGGACAGAACCCAAGCGATCATGCCCTTGGGGCCGCAGACGTAAAGATGCGTGCCCAAGGGCTGCATCGACAAGGTTCGGGCAAGGTCTATCGTTTGCTTTTCATCGTCGAAATAGCAATGGACCTGTGCCGGATGGTCTGCGGTCAGACGGTCCATATAGGCGCCCAATGTGCGGTTGCGAGCGGCATAGTGCAGTTCGAACTTGCCGCCCCGACGAGAGATCTGGGCGATCTGCGCCAAAAACGGCGTGATGCCGATGCCGCCTGCGAACATAAGGTGTTTGCGGGCCCGGCTATCCAGTGCGAACAGATTGACGGGATACGAGATTTCCATCTCCATCCCGGCGACGACGTGACGGTGCAAGAACAAGGATCCGCCACGGCCGGCATCATCCCGGCGCACGGAAATCTCATAGCCGCTGCGATCGGAAGGATCGGACATCAAAGAATAGGGATTAAGCCGGCGCGTGCCGTGATCATCCATGTCGACGACCGTATGGGCACCGCCCGAGAAGGCGGGCATGGGGCTGCCGTCCAGCGTCACAAAGCGGAACCGTTTGATCAGCTCGTTGACGGTTACGACCTCGGCCACGCGAACCTTGAGTTTGGCACCACCGCTCATTTGAACCTCACCACGGGGGCGGGCACCTGGCCCGGATCTTCAGCATCAATGTTCACACCTTGAAACGCCGCCAGTCGGCGCGAGTAATGATCGCGCACGAACAGGTTCAGACCGCAATGGCTGCAGGCAAAAGGATCTGTGGCCACATTTTCGGTGATGCCCTTGCAATGCACGCATTGAACGCGGCGCAGGGTAGAGCCGCGATGTTCTTTCTGGATATCGGCAAAGGGTACCCCGGTGGCCATGATGTCCCGCTCGGCTTGGCCCATCAGGCCTTCGGTGCCGGACAGGTAAAACTGCGTTCCCATATGGGCGGTCGCCAGAACCTGCGCCAATCGCGGCAGCAGCGTGGGAAGGGTGGGCGCGCGAAAGAATTGCCGCGCCCCCAAGGCCTGAAGTTGATCCGTTTGGTCGGTGCCATTGGGACCGGGCGTGTACATGATGTGCAGACCGGCCAGCATCGCCGCACGGTCCGGAACCTTGCCCAAAAGGTCCAAGACCGCCTCGGCGCCTTCGCCGTCCGCGACAACAAGATGCACAGTACCCGGCCGCGGTTCCAGCACGCCGTAGACGGGGCGGCTTTTGATGGACGGGGGAAACTCGGTCTTGGTCATCTTCTTTCCTCAAACATCTTCGCCGAAGGTGCCCTGCCCTATGCGGGACCTTCGGCGAAAACTCTTCGATCAACCCTGTGCGCTGCGCCGTTTCTTATCGACATCAAAGAAGGGCATCGAATGGGTGACGGCCTTGATCGGGCCGTGGGTGCCACAGCGCACTTCAAGAGCCGTGCCATTGTTGGCGCAATCGACCGGCAGGCGGGCGATGGCGATGTTGTGCTTGTTCAAAGGGGAATACATGGCTTGGGTGACAAGGCCCACCTGCTTGCCATCGCGGAACACGGGCGCGCCGTTGCCGGGCACGTTGGTGCCTTCCATCTTCAAGCCCCAGATCTTGAACCGCTCACGTCCTTTCAGACGGTAATGCTCTTCTGCGCCGCGAAAGCCCACCTTGCCCGGCGACACGGTGAAATCGAGACCCAGTTCCCAAAGGGTATCGCCTGGGCCTTCGTTATCAAACGGGTACATTTCGGAATTGTCGAAGGGGAAGAACAACAGATAGCTTTCGGTGCGCAACATATCGAGTGTCGTGAAACGGCACGGGATGATGCCCATGGACGCGCCTTCTTCCAAGATGCGGTCCCAGATCATCACGGCATCTTGCCCGCGGCAGAAAATCTCATATCCACGCTCGCCGGTGTAGCCGGTGCGTGAGAGCGTGATCGGCTTGCCAAAGAGCGAGGTTGGCATATGGCTGAAATAGGCCAAAGAGCGCACGGCGGGGATATGCTTTTCAAGGTAATCCACGGCCAAGGGGCCCTGCAGCGACAGATCATGCAGGTTGTCGTCAAAGCGGACCGACACATCGCGCCCGGTGGCGGCCATGGTCAATTGTTCATGCGCACCGCCCGATCCGTGAACCACGGTGAAGGAATTGGGGCCAAAGCGGTAGATCACGCAATCGTCGATGAACTTTCCGGCGTCGTTCAGCATGCAGGCATAAACCGCGCGGCCCGGCATCAGCTTTTCCATGTTGCGGGTGGTGGCCCGTTCAATCACATGGCTGGCGGCTGGTCCGGTGATATGCACCTTTTTTAGGCCCGAGACATCCATCAAACCGGCCTTGGTGCGGATCGCCATGTATTCGGCATCTGGATCGCCTTTGGCGTACGACCAAGCGGTGCCCATACCGCTCCAATCTTCCAGATTCGAGCCGAGGGCGCGGTGACGGTCCATCAAAGTGGAAAAACGCCAGGAATTGGTCATGTCTACTCTCCCTGAATTGGTTGATTTTCGCCAAGTCTGAAAGCAATGCCGCCAAAAAGCAATATTGAAATGCAAGAATTTTTCTTGGCAGAAAACAATTCGCAAAAGAGAAGGGCCGCCTAGGCGGCCCTTCATCAGATGTCAGTGACCGCGCCTTATGCGGGCAGCACGAAGAACCAGTTGGCCCAAAGAACAACGACGGCCCCGGCAAGCAGTGCAAGGTACGGCAGCATGCCGGCCTTCTTCTCGCCAAGGTCGCCCTCTTTCAGGCCAAGATCAGCATAGGCCTCAGCCGGGAATTTGCCGCCGTCTTGCAGATTGTGGCGGTACCAAAACACCGGGATGATCAGAGCGGCGAAAATCAGGCCAGCCCACAAGGCGTTGGAGTAGCCCCAAACCTTGGCCCCTGCGCCCAAGAACAGCGCGTTGACAAAGGCCAGAACCGTATTGACGCCGATCAACCAGCCGGGTGCCTTCCACGGGCGTTCCATGTGGGCCGAGTCGATGCGGTGGATCCAGCCGGCATTCAAGTTCAGGAAGTTGAACAGGATGTAGCCGACGTTCGAGATGGCCAGCACATAGAAATAGCCCGCAACGTCAGAGGCCAGAGCCAGCAAGAAGACGTTGAAGGCAAAATCTGTCCACATTGCCTTGGACGGCACGCCCTTGTCGTTAACAGCGCTAAGGTACCTTGGCAGCCAACCGTCTTTGGAGCCTTGGTACAAGGTGCGCGACGATCCGGCGAGCGCGGTCATGATGGCCATGAACAGCGCCAGGATCATCAAGATCACGAAGATCTGCGTCACAACCGGGCCGCCGCCAACCATATTGCCCAGCGCTTCGCCAACGCCCGTGCCGTCAACGATGCCGGTTGCCAGCATGCCTTCCATGCCCAGAACGCCTTGGAAGGCGAAGGGGATGATGAAGAAGAAGACGCAGCACAGCAGACCCGAGTAGAAGATCGCGCGGAAGGTATCGGTTTTGGGATCTTTCAGTTCGCGGGTATAGCAAACGGCGGTTTCGAACCCATAGGTCGACCAGGCGGCGATATACAGACCGCCCAGAAACAGCGTCCAGCCGCCAATGCTCCAATCGCCATCAACGCCCGAATAGGCGGCTGTCGGCGGCAGAAGGTTGGTGACGTTCATCGTGTTGATGGCGCCGGTGAAGATGGGCACCAGACCGACGAGCAGCAGGGGCACCAGAACGATGATTGCCAACCACTTTTGCGCCGAGGCGGTGGAGGCGATGCCGCGGTGCTGGATGGTCAGGATCACCAACATCAGCAAAACGCCGATGATGAAGGTCGAGTTGAAATGCAGCACGCCAAGGCCGGGGATGTTCAGGCTTGCGGCCTCGAACACGCGGAAGGCCGGGGTCAGGGCCGATACGGCGTCGGTTGTGGCGACGGCTGTGATCGCATCTGGCAAAGCGGTGCCTGCGTTTGCGGCCATATAGTCGATGACCGACTGTGTTTCAGCGGTGTAGCTGGCAAGGTTTGCGGCGACCCAATCGATCACGGCTTGGCTTTCGGCCAGCGGGATGGGGAACAACGCATTGAGGATATAGCCCGCCGCGATGGCACAGCCCAGCGACAGCACTGGCGACCAGGCAAACCAGTTGCACCACACCGACAAGGGCGCCACCAGCTTTGAATAGCGCAGCCAAGCTGTCGCGCCATAAACCGATGTGCCGCCGGATTTGTTGCCGAACATCCCGGCCATTTCGGCGTAGGTGAAGCTTTGCAAAAAGCCCATGATCATCGAAATGATCCAGACGAGGAAGGCCAGCTTTCCTGTGGTGCCGGCAATGCCACCGATCGAGAAAAGAACCAAGGGCGGCACGCCTGCCGCAACCCAGAAGGCCCCTTTCCAATCGAGCGCCCGAACCATCTGGCCCGAACTTGAAGAGTCACTCATTTCCCTTGCTCCCGTTGTTTTTGCGATCTTGCCCGGTTTTCGGGCGCCGCATTTTAGATTGTCCACTCGGAGCGGCCCAAAGCCGATCCGCCATTAGATGGTTTCCTTGCAGTCCTTTTTACCCCATGTCCCCGTGGGTCAGGATCGGGCAGACATGCTGACCTGCGTCCTGATGTCGCAAAGTAAGCACGTCAGATTCGATCTGGCGAGAAAATTATTAACTTTGCGAAAATTTGTTTCCTGATTGTGGGGATCGGTCGGCAGATGCCCAAGATGCAGGCAAAGAAAAACGGCCCCGATCCTGACCGGGGCCGTTTTGGGAGTATTTGAAAGATCAGTTCTTCAGATAGCTTTCCATCGAATCTTCCAGTGCGTCTTTCCACGGCGTGTGGTGCACCGGGGCCATCGTGCCGGTGATCACCGACTTATAGGCGTTGTCACGGAAGGACATGATGCCGGCCTTCTTGTGGTCTTTCCATTCAAAGAAAGCGTCGCAGGCGCCATCGACGTCGAAGGCGGGATAATCGGTTTCCGCGATCAGCTCTTTCACATAGTCGCCCTGATAGTGGATCGCATCATGGGCGTCGGCGCCGGCATCTTCGCCTGCAACCCGGTCAGCCACGTCTTTGAGCAACACAGCCTTATCGGCCGGAATCGAGATACGGTCCATGATGGCATCGCGCACCCACCAGGCCTGAGCGTCGAACATGTTGAAGGTGAACCACTGATCCTGCATGCCGACATAGAAGAGTTTTGGGTTATGGACCCAAGCCACACCCTTATAGAGGTCGGCCGCGGCCAGACGGTTGGCGGTTTTCAGGCGCAGATCGTCGGGCAGGAAGGGGAAGTGATGCTTGTACCCGGTGCACAGAATGATGGCGTCCACGCGTTTGCTGGTGCCATCTGCGAAATAGGCCGTGGTTTCGTCGACACGAACAAGCTTGGGAACCTCTTTCCAGTTCGCCGGCCAGTCAAAGCCAAGAGGTGCGTTGCGGTAGGCGACCGTGATGGAATTTGCCCCGTATTTCCAGCATTGCGAGCCGATATCTTCGGCCGAATAGGACGAGCCGAGCAACAGCAGATCCTTGCCCGTAAATTCGCGCGCATCGCGGAAGTCATGGGCGTGCAGCACGCGCCCGTTGAATTTGTCAAAGCCCGGATATTCGGGCACGTTGGGCACCGAAAAATGGCCCGAGGCGACGATGACATTGTCAAACACCTCGTCGGTCATGCTGTCTTTTTTCAAGTCATGCACGGTGACGGTGAAATTGCAGGCCTCAGGGTTGTATTTGACCATGCGGATGGTGGTTGAAAAGCGGATCCAATCCCGCACGCCAGCTTTTTTGACACGGCCTTCGATGTAGTCGAACAAGACGGCGCGCGGCGGATAGCTGGCGATTTGTTTGCCGAAATGTTCCTCGAAGGAGTAATCGGCAAATTCGAGCCCTTCCTTTGGGCCGTTGGACCAAAGATAGCGGTACATGGAACCGTGAACCGGCTCTCCGTGTTCATCAAGGCCGGTGCGCCATGTGTAATTCCACAGGCCGCCCCAGTTTGATTGCTTTTCAAAGCAGACCACTTCGGGAATATCGGCGCCCTTGGCTTTGGCCGATTGAAAGGCCCGCAGAACCGCCAGACCCGAAGGCCCTGCCCCAATCACTGCAACCCGTTTCGTCATGCGTCGTCTCCTTGATCTACCACATTGGCGCTGCTGTGTCGCCCTTTGGCACAAGATAGTCAGGCTTGCACCCCAGTGTCAAAAAAATTTCCTGATGGGAAAGTGGTTGATTGACTTTTTACCCCCGGACCTATCGATTATTCTTTGAAGGGCAGGGTTCCATGTCGGATATTCACGTCAATCAGACAGCCCCGCAAGGGCCGCTGCGTGTCACTTTTCTGATCGTGCCGCGATTCAATATGGCGACTTTGATCACGATGATAGAACCCTTGCGGGTGGCAAATTATCTGGCGCCGCAGGCGATCTATTCTTGGGAAATCGTGTCGATGGACGGGGCCGAGATTGCCGCCAGCAATGGGATGACCATCCGCGCCACGCCGCCGCCGGATCGGAACCGGAGAGGGGAATTTGTGTTCGTTCTGGCCAGCTGGGGGGCCGAGGCGTACCGCAACAAGGACACCGAAGCATGGGCGCGGCGCCAATCACGGGAAGGGGCGCGGCTGTGTGCGGTGGAATTGGGCTGTTACGTTCTGGCGCGGGCAGGGTTGTTGTCGGGAAAGCGGATTGCAACGCATTGGTCCTGGGCGCCAGGGTTTCAAGAGCAATTTGCCAATATTGACGTTGGCGAGGACCTGTACACCTTGGGCGAACCGGTTCTGTCTTGCGCAGGCGGGATGGCGGGCATTGATTTGATGTTGCACTTGATCGGCGATGCCCATGGGCCGACCATGGCCGGGGAAGTGGCGGACCAAATTTTGCACCACCCGATCCGTCCGGGCACGGCGCCGCAGCGAAAGGCCTTTTCGGCCGATCTTGATGTGTTGCCGCCGATGGTTCGGCAGGCAATCCGTTTGATCGAAGATAACATTGGCGATCCAAAGACTGTGCCCCAAATTGCCGAAGCATTGCAGGTATCGCAGCGGCAGTTGGAACGGCAGTTCCGGCACACGGTCGGGTGCACTGTGGTTCAGTTCGGCACCTTGGTTCGGCTGCAACATGCGCGGGTCTTGCTGATCTCGACCAAGCTTGGGGTGCGAGAGATTGCAACAGCTTCTGGATTTAACACCTTGTCCCATTTTGCCCATGCCTTTGGGCGGTGCTTTGGAAGGAGGCCGAGCGATTATCGCCAAGGCTGGCCGCAGGGCGATGCGGCGCCCAGTTGGCCGGGCACATTGGCGGCGTTCCTGACGTCGTTGCAGGCGCGTAAGGGCGGCAAAGACACGCAGGTTTAGGCGGCCAGACCCTTGAGCAGATCAGCGCCGAGCGCCGAGATTGACCAATTTGGGTTCAGAAGAACAAGATCGGAAAAATCGCGCAGGATGGGGCGGGCCAGATCGGGGCGGCCGATCAGAGTGGCCGGAGTGGTGACGGCCATGGAAAGGGCCGTTTTTGGGGCAATTCCCAGAACGTTGATCAACCGGGCCAGACCTTCGGCCATGGTCACATGCGCCCCGGCGAGCGAGCCCGCCGCATTTACCAGACGCCCACCCACCAGACGGATCTGTTCGCCATACAGCGTGAAATGATCGGACCCGCCAACGGTAGACATGGAATCAGACACCAGAAACATCCGGTCCGGAACTGGGCGCGCGCGGATGGCAAGCGCCACCATGTCATCTGCAACATGATATCCGTCGCAAATGATGCCAGCATAGGCGGAGGAATTTATGCAGGCCCCGGTGACGCCGGGTTCGCGGTTTTGCATGGGCGACATGGCGTTGAACAGATGCGTAAAGCACGAAGCGCCCTCCGCGAGGGCGGCTTTTGTCGCCTCGGCCGTGGTGTCGGAATGGCCGATTGATACAACCGCCCCCGTTGCCACAAGCGCCGCGATCTGCCCTTTGGCCATCGCTTCGGGGGCGACGGTGATCTTTACAAAGATCCCGGCCGCGCGGAGCCGTTCGACATGGCCCATGGTGGCGGATTCGAAAGGCCGAATGAAGCGGGCCGAATGGGTTCCCCGCCTTGGCACGCTCAGGTGCGGACCTTCGATATGCAGGCCCAAAATCCCCGGAAGTCCCTTGGCTGACAGCGCCGCGCCGACAGCGGCCGCCAGAACCTCTGGCGCATCGGTGATGACGGTGGGAAGAATGGCCACGGTGCCAAAACGGCGGTGGGCGGCGGCCATGGTGATCATGGTCGGCACGGTTGGGGAGGCGTTCAGCAAGGCATCACCGCCACCGTTGACCTGAAGATCCACAAAGCCCGCGGTCAGGGTGCCGGACAAGACGTGGCGCGGCGCGCCGGACGGCAGATCTGCAACGGGCAAAAGCGCAGTGGTTCGGCCTTGTTGAACACCAAGCGCCATGTGCGGGCGCAGGTTGGCGCCGTCAAACACGTGATCGGGGCAAAGCCACAGGATAGGGGTTCGGTCGGACATCAAAAACCTCCGCTTGCGGAAGGGACAGAGGCGTGTCTTTCCTGCCATGCCGCAAAGGCCGCGCCGCGCGCGCCGCTTGCGTCACCGCCCTGGGCCAATCGCAAATCAGGAATGCGAAAGCCGGCAAAGACGGCGCGGCGTAGCGCGGCTGTCAGATCTTCGATCAGGCCCGGCGCCTTTGACAGGCCGCCCCCCAGCACAATGACTTGCGGATCGATGGTAAAGCAGAGCGTGACCAAAAGTTCTGCCGCAAGGTCCAGCCAGATCGCCCAGACGCGGGCAAGGTCTGGGTCGGTTTTGCGGGCATTGGTGATCTCTTCGGCAGACAGCGTGCGGCCCGTGACATGCGCCGCGATCCGGGACAGGCCGGGGCCAGCCAAGAGGGTTTCCGTGCAGCCAAGACGCCCACAACCGCAGGCGACCACCGGCAAGCCGTGGGTGAAGACCGGGCCCGCGGCGGCCGGAAAATGGCCAAATTCACCGCCGACCCTGGCGTGACCGGTGACAAGATGCCCGCCCATCACAACACCGCCCGCCAATCCGGTTCCCAAGATCAGGCCAAGGGCCGGGCTTGCCCCGATGGCGGCGCCAAAGGTGGCCTCGGACAGAACAAAGGCACGGCAATCGTTGATATACGTCACGAGATGGCCCGAAGCCGCCTGAATGTCGACAGGAAATGGATGGCCCGATGCCGGCAAGTTGGCCGTCAGAGCAAGGCCCGTGTCGGGGTTTATCAATCCGGCTGCTGAGATTCCGATGGGCAGATCATGGGTAGACTGTGCGGTGATCCAGGCAATTTGGTCCGCCATGGCGGCCACCAGCCCCGCGTAATCTTTGGGCGTGTCAATGCGGCGGTGGGCGTGTTGCCCCCAATTGCCATCAAAGATCTGCGCTTCGATCTTGGTGCCGCCCAGATCTATGCCGGCGGCGATCATACGGGCACCACGGGGTGAAGTTTGACGCCGGACACAACCCTTGACAGCGTGCCTTGGCCCGCAAAGGGATCATCGACAGCCAAGCCCAGCGCATCTGACCACACCACAGCCAAAACCTGCGCGAGAGCGACGTAAAGCGGCACCGACCACAGATCGCCGAAGGGCTGGGGGACGGGGACGGCGGTGACGACAGACTGCGGGAATTGTTGGCGCAATTCGGCAGTCAGGTCATCATCATAGACGCGGGTATGGGCGGCAGATGAGGGAAACACCCAGATGGCCGTACCGGGCTGGACAAAACTTTTGGGGCCATGGCGAAAACCCAGACTGCTGTCCCATAGGGCGGGGATCTGGCCTGCCGAAAGTTCCATCACTTTAAGCGCGGATTCGCGGGCGGCGAAGGCCAGAGGGCCTGAACCGACAAAGACAGCGCGGGCCGGATGTGGCATGGTCAAGGCAGCGGCATGAAAGCTGGGAAGCAGGGTTTCCAGTTCGGTGGAAAGTGTCACCAATCGGCCCAAAATGGCCTTTGGCGGACAGCCCGTATCAAAAAGCGCAAGCGCTGTCAGCAACATGGTTGAGAAGCTGGACGTCATCGCAAAGCCAACGTCGTGGGTGGCATTGGGCAAAAGAATGACCTTGGCCTTGGAATCGCCGGCCAAAGCCGAGGCTGCGTTACAAGTGATATTCAGGCGCGGCCAATCGTGCGCCAAAGAGTCCAGCGCGGCAAGGGTGCCAAGGGATTCGGCCGAATTGCCCGAGCGCCCGAAACTGACGATCAATTTCGGCGCGCCGCGCAGATGGGCATGGGGGCGCGCCACAAGATCTGTGGTGGCGACAGCGCGCAGGCGAGGTCCGGGAAATCCTTCAAGGCCAGCGGCGAGAATATCCCCAATAAAGGCCGAACTGCCCGCGCCGCAAAACCAAACCTCCGCCACATCAAGAGAGGCTATCCAAGCCCGAATGCCCGAAACATCCAGACTTTCCCCCCAAGCCCGCCAGATCGCGGGCTGCGCGTGAATTTCGCGCCATGTCGCGAAGGTTGAAAGTTCGGTCATGTGGTTTGGGTCACTTTGGACAAGGTTTCAGGATGATCGGGGTCATGGCCCAAGGATAGGGCGGTCTGCAAGGCCAATGGGTAACATAGGTAAAGTAATGCGGCGGCCGCGGCCGCGGGTGTCAGGCCAGTGGTACCAGCATCGGAAGGGCGAATCCGAAAGACTGTGCCGCCCGCACCTCGAAAGCGGGCCTCTGCGGTGTTCAGGCTGTCTTGGACCTCGGGCTGTTCGGTGTCGAGGATCAAGATCAGCAAGGGGTTTGTCACCAGTTGCAGCGGGCCGTGCAACACCTCGGACGAGGAATAGGCTTCGGCGTGCAGGGCGCAGCATTCCTTTAGCTTGAGGGCCAGTTCTTGTGCCGCGCCATACCCTGTATCGCGGCCGATCACATAGACGTGGGACGCGCGCAACAGGGCCGACAGAAGGGCAGTGGTCTGGGGCAGGGTTTTGCCCGCCATCGCCGCGATTTGCGCGGCCGAAATGGCGGCGCGGGGGGCATAATCAGGCACCAATCGGCCCAAAAGGGCCATTCCCGCGGCGATGGAGCCGATAACGGATTTGGTGGCTGGCACGGCAAGTTCAGGACCTGCGCCCAGCGGAATCACCGCGTCAGCCGCAGCCTCGATGGGGGAGTGGGGGGCGTTTACCAGGGCAAGCACCCGGGCGCCTGCGGCTTTGGCGCCCCTGGCCGAACGCACCAAATCCTGACTGGCACCCGATTGCGAGACAACGAGCACTCCGCAATCGGCCAAGCGCACACCGGCCCCAACCGAAAAGACCGAAGGGGGCAGCGACGTCATTGGCAGGCCGGTTTCGCGCATCACCTCATAGGACAAGATGTTGGCGGCGGCGTCAGACGACCCGCGCGCAATAGTGTAGAAAGTGCGCAGACCCGACAGGTCTGGAAGAGTGACGGTTTGCGTGGCCGAACGGGCGAAAACACCGGGCGCCTCGGCGATTTCGCGTCGCATATGGTGTCCGGCATCGGCAGGAAGGGTCATTTGCGCAAGCCGAAGCTGTCAAGTTTCGCCCAAGTGTCTGACAGATCCACAACCTGACCTTTGAACCGCGCCTCGTCCGACGCGAGGGCGGCGATGCCCGCCTCCATCGCGTCAAGGATCGAAACGGGCAGCGACGCTGCCTGCCCGCGCAGATATTTGGTGATGTCGGCGCACATCATTTCATCCGCGCCATAATGCGCACCTTTGGCTGCTGCGCCTTGGGTATAGTCTTGATCGACAAGACGGCGGCCGTCGCGGGCGGTCACCTTAAGATATCCGCGCACAAAGTCACCCTCGGCCATGCCATGGGTGCCCATGAGGCAAAAGCGGCGGTGTTCATCTGGCGTGTTCAGATTGGTGTGAAACGCCAATGTAGAGCCTGTTTCATAGCGAAAGATCGCGGTTTGATAGTCGATGATGTCGCCATCGGAATGAAAGGGATCATCGACCGATTCCCAGACCGATTTCTTGACGTGAAAGATTTCGGACTCTTCGTTGGTACGGGGTGCATTGGCGGGCACGTAGGATTTTCGGCCCCCAAAGCTGGCGATCTGCGCCGGGCGAGACCCGGTGACCATGTTGTAGATATCCAGATCGTGGCAGCATTTTTCCAGCAGAAATCCGCCGGCATAGGCATCGCGCCTGCGCCAGTCGCGCATGAAGAATGCGCCGTGGTAGGGCGCTATATGCTCGTTCGCTTCAAGGCTGACGATATCGCCCAACATGCCGGCCGCCATGGCCGACCGCAGATCGACCATATGCTGCGAGTAGCGCAGGACGAGGCCAACCATGGCCCGGTTCACGCCGCCGTGACGGGCCAGCAACCGGGCCAGCTCCAGCGTTTCGTCGATGGTGATGACCACCGGTTTTTCGGTGAACATCTGAACGCCGGCCTCAAAACCCAAACGCATCTGTTCAAGGTGAAACACGTTGGGGGAGAAAATGCAGTAAAGGTCGGGCTTTGCGTCAGACAGCATGGATTCAATCGAGGGGAACCGGGGCGGATGGCCCAGCATGTCGGCATGGGTGGGCTGAGGGTCATAGTAGCCGACAACCTTTGCCTCTGGCATTGCGGCGAGCAAAGTTGAAAGTACATGACCGGCCCGCAGGCCCATGCCCGCTGTGACGATACGCATCTTGTTCTCCTTCTTAGGCGGCGATGGCGGGGGCCATGCGGCGGCGCATGACATTTCCCGACTTGTCAAAAACGTGGCAATCGGCGGGATTGATGGCGATGTTGATGGTTTGGCCTTCGGCCACTGCGGCGTCGCCGGGCAGCGCGGCACAGAACCTTTGGCCATCGGGGGTGATGGCATAGGTGATCGCAACCCCGCCAAGACGCTCCAGCACGCGGACCTTCATGGATATCCCTTCGCCCAGAGGGGCGTTTTCGGGGCGCAGGCCCACATCGACGGTATCGCCAATCGTGGCCGTGGTGCAGTCGACAGGCAGGGTCAGGCGCAGGCCGCCGTTGAATTCCACGGTCAACCCCTCGGCCCCGGCGGCCAAAACCTTGGCAGGCAGAAGGTTCATGTTCGGCTGGCCAATGAAAGTGGCCACAAATTTGGTGGCCGGGTGATGGTACAGTTCCATCGGGCTTCCGAATTGTTCGATCTGGCCTTTGTTGAGCACCACGATGCGGTGGGCCATGGTCATGGCTTCGATCTGGTCATGGGTCACATAGATCATTGTGGCGGACAGGTCGCGGTGCAGTTGCGAAAGTTCGACGCGCATGTCGCCGCGCAGGGCGGCATCAAGGTTTGACAAGGGTTCGTCAAACAAAAAGACCTTTGGATTGCGCACGATCGACCGGCCAATGGCCACGCGCTGGCGCTGCCCGCCTGACAGCTGACCCGGCTTTAGCGCAAGTTTGTCGGTCAACTGCAAGATTTCGGCAGCCTTGGCGACCTTGGCCTTCACCTCCGCCTCGGCAAGTTTGGCAACCCGCAGGGGAAAGGCGATGTTTTCAAAGACGGTAAGGTGCGGATAAAGGGCGTAGGATTGAAAGACCATCGAGATGCCGCGTTCCACCGGGGGAAGATCGCTGACATCTTGGCCGTCGATCACGATGCGGCCAGCGGTGGCAGATTCAAGACCGGCAATGATGCGAAGAAGAGTGGACTTGCCACAACCCGACGGGCCGACAAAGACGACGAACTCGCGGTCTTTGATGGCAAGATCAATGTCTTGCAGAACTTTGGCGGTGCCAAAGGACTTTGAAATCTTGTTCAGGGAAAGCGTGGCCATCAATCTCACTCGGGTCTGGGCGGGGAAAGAAGGGGGCACAAAGGCCCCCTTCCCGTTTGATCAGCGAACGGCTGCAAGCTCTTCGCCAGCGGCAGTGACCAGTTCATCAACCGAGCCTTCGCCCAGCATGATGCCCTGAACCATGTTGGTGAACACGGCCTGCAGCGATTTGAAGTCTTCGACCATCGGCTCGGGTCCGCCCGATTTGATGTTGGCCACAAAGATCGGCCATGGATCCGCCTTGTAGTAGACGTCGGTCATGCCCAGTTTTTCGTAGTCCAGGATTGGCGTGAGACCCCATGAGCTGTCGAGGTCGTACTGCGCTGCGCCCGAGGTCAGCGCTTTGGCCAGTTCGATTGCCAGTTCTTCGTGGCCCGACCCTTTGAACACCGCGATGGAGTCTGTGATCAGGATCGAACCCGAATCGCCCGAGGGGCCATGTGGGATCGGCGCGATCAGCTGTGTCGGCACCTTTTCAGCATGCTGGCCCTTGCCCCATGGCCCGGTGACATACATGGCGATCTGGCCGTCGTTGAACAGATCCTTCATCTGGTCACGTTCCCATTCGGTTGGGCCGGATTCCATGTAGGGCAGCAGGTCTGCGTAAAGCTGAAGGGTTTCGCGGGTATTTGCACTGTCCAAAGCGGGCTTGCCCTCTGCATCAAAGACGACGCCGTCGTTCGAATACAGGAAGTCGAGGAACATGTGCATGGTGTTGTCAAAGTCTTTGCCAGCAATGCCGATTCCAGCCGCGTCGGTATTGTCGGTCACGGTCTTGGCCAAGGCAACCAACTCTTCCCACGTGGCGGGGGCCTTGCATTCGGCGCCGGCGGCTTCGATCACGGCGCAGTTCATGTACAGCGCTTTGGTGGAAAATGCGTGCGGGATGCCCCAATATTGGCCGCCCGAGGACACTGTTGACAGAACGCCCGGCTGGAAGTTCGCCTCTTCTTCGGCGGTAAAGGTGACCGGAACAATCAGGTCATTCTTGGCGAGCTGACGCAAGGTACGCGAGCCCATATACGCGATCGATGGCGGGTCACCTGCGGCAGCCAGCTGCATCGACTTGTCTTGGCAAGTCCCCCATTCAACCGCTTCCATGTTCACCGTCACGCCAGCATGGGCCGCGATGAAATCATCGATTACCTTTTGGTCGGCAGGGCGCACTTCGCCGCCGCACATGATGAAATGCAGCTCTTGTGCCTGGGCTGACAGGGCCGATGCGCCCATCAGGGCAGCGGCGACTGTCAAGGTCTTGATATGCTTCATTGGTCGTCTCCCTTGGTTAATTTTTGGTTTTGGTCACTCTTTCACCGCGCCAGCGGTCAGGCCCGCGACGAGGTATTTCTGCAAAAACAAGAAAAACAGCATGACGGGCAAGACGCCGGTCAGGGCGGCGGCCATCATTTCGTTCCAGGTCACATCCTGATATCCGATGAATTCATAAAGCCCTGCAGGAAGCGGCTGGATTTCACGAACATTGTTGAAGGCAATGGCAAAGAGGAATTGCTGGGCATAGGCGCCGATGAAAACCGATGTCGCCACAACGATCAGCCCCGGCACTGCCAGCGGGATCACCACGCGGCGAAGGGTGTAAAGCCGCGACGCGCCATCGACATAGGCGGCCTCTTCAAGCTCTTTAGGGATCTTTTCAAGGTAAGACCGCAAAAGCCAGATGCCCGTGGGGATCAAGAAGGCAACGCCCGGAATGATCATGGCCCAATAGGTGTTCAGCATCCCCAAGGACCGCAAGACCCGGTAAAGCGGGATCAGCAAGACCGCCCCCGTGAACATGTTGACCGCCAGAAACATGCCAAGCGACATCGCTTTGAACGGAAAGTTCAACCGCGCATAGGCATAAGATGCAGGAACCACGACAACCATGGTCAGCGCGGTAACAGAAGCCGCGATGAAGATGGAATTCAGGATATAGCGCCCCAGAAGCGGAACTGTGACCCACATGTCGCGGTAGGCCTGCCAGCTGAAATCCTCGCTCCACCAAGTGAAATCAGCGGTCATCAGATGGCTCATCGGGCGCAACGAGACGCGGAACATTTCGATGAACGGCATCAAGATGAACAGCATGAAGATAAAGGTGGCGATATAGATGCCAATCTTTTGCAGCAGGGTCAGGCGATCCATCAGCATGTCATTTCGCCCCATAGTGCCGGTTGACCCGGTTCAGAAAGTAAAGGTAGGCCAAGGAGAACAGGGCCAACAGCACCACGATGACAACGGCGCGGGCCGCCCCTTCGCCAAACCGCTGCGAGGAGATAGCGACCTTGTAGGTATCGATGATAAGCGTCGTTGTGGCGCCGCGCGGACCACCCTCTGTCAGGATCCAGATGATTTCAAAGCTGTTAAAGGTCCAGATTGCGGACAAAAGCGCCATCGACACGATGACGGGCATGATCTGCGGAATGGTGATGCGGCGAAAGCGGTACCAGCGACCCGCACCGTCCACCCAAGCGGCTTCGTACAAATCGCGCGAGACGCCCTGCATCGCGGCCAAGAAGAACAAGGTCACCATCGGCGTTCCGACCCAGACATCAGTGACGATGGCCGAGTAAAAGGCACTGGTCTTGGTTGACAACAGGGCAATGCGTTCATCCAGAATGCCGAATTCCTGCAACAGGCCCGAGATGAGGCCGAAGTAGCCGTTGTACATCCACTTCCAGCCGATCACGCCAATCGCAATCGGAATGACCCAAGGGGGCATGATCAGGATACGAAACAACGCCTTTCCCGGTATGGCGGCGTTCAGCAAGCACGCCCCGATCAGGCCCATGACAAGCTTGAGCGTGACCGACAGAAACATCCAGTAGAAGGTGCGGCCGACGATGTCGTAGAATTTGTCTGAATTGAACAGGTCTACGTAGTTTTTCAGACCGATGTAGCTTTCGCCGCCCAACGTGGCATCGGTGAAGGACAGACGAATGGTTTCAAGCAACGGCCAAGCGACGATAAAGCCGATAAACACCAAAGCGGGGGCGATCAGAGCCCATGCGAAAACGGGTTCAGACAGGCCGCGGCGCGTGGCCTTGGTGACATGATCCTGCTGCACAGTGGCGTCGGTCATCGTCGTCTCCCCCGTTCGGCGCTGTCAGGCAGGACGCGCCGAATCTGTCTTTGTGCTGACGATACCAAAACACCACTGTATTGCTACCTATATAATACCAATTTCCAGATTTTTTTGATATGCACACAAAAATCGCTTGTTTTAAGGGAAGATACAGGTCCATTTGGGCCATAGCAGTGAAATGGTCTGGTTGAAACAATACCAATAGACTTGGGACGGGTGGACAACGTGCAGGAGGCTTTACTCTTTGACCCCGTAAGTTGGTATCGGGCCGGGCGTGGGCCGCGCTATGAACAATTGTATCGGCATCTGTCTGCCGCCATTGCTGCGGGGGATTTGCAAACCGAAACCCAATTGCCGCCCGAAAGAGAATTGGCAGAGTTGGCTCAGGTCAGCCGTGTGACGGTGCGCAAGGCGGTGTCGCAGTTGGTGGATGACGGCGTTTTGGAACAAAGACGCGGCGCAGGCACCTTTGTGCGCAGCCCGCGGGCCAAGATGGAACATTCGCTGTCGGCGCTGTTGTCCTTCACCGAATACATGCGGCAGCGGGGCAAGACATCGACGAGCCGAATCCTGAGGCGGGGCGTGTTCTTGCCCAACCCGGACGAGCAGGTGGCGCTGGGTCTTTCGGGCACAGATCGGGTATCGCGGGTGGACAGGCTGCGCAGCGCGGATGAAATTCCGCTGGCGCTTGAATGGTCCAGCCTTCCCAACGACATCTTGCCTGACCCCGAGGTGGTTGAAACCTCGCTTTATGATATTTTGCGGGCCTGCGGCACGGCCCCCACCCGGGCGGTGCAGCGGATCAGCGCGGTCAACCTGATCGGCGCCGACGCGCGGCTTTTGAACCTTGCCGATGGCGCGGCCGTCTTGCGGATCGACCGGACGGCCTATTTGCCGTCGGGGCGGCCGATTGAACATACGCGCGGCCTTTACCGGTCTGACATCTATGACTTCATCGCCGAGTTGAGATTGGATAACCTTCCGTGAAGCTAAGCTTTTCCAGCCGCGTGGTCGGCGCAGAAATCCACTGTGATATCGGGTCTGATGTGGCTGTTTCGGCCCCGATCTTTTGTTTTTCATTGATGGCGGCGCCGCGTGTCATCTCGGGGGGAACCTTGGTCAACCGCTTTGCCGGCTTTGCCGAAGTTGCCTTGCCCGATATCGCCGCCGGCGCCGTGCACAAGGTTGTTCTGGCCTATGACAACCGGGAATATCGGCCCAGAAACAGGCTGTGGTTGCCGCAGGGTGCCTATTTGAAGATGGGAAAAACCTGCCTGCCCTTGCCCCCCGGAACAGCGCAGGGTGTTCTGCCCGCCGAACCGCCGCTTGCGCAGCCTTTGCCGGGGGGGACGCTGCCCCTTGTCCCAAGGCCGCAAAATTGGTCACCGTCCAAGGGCACGCTGCAGTTTTTCGCCGTTTCAAGTCTGGATCAACGGCTTGATGCCGTGAATGATTTGGCACAAAGGGCCCATTTTGCGCCGTTCAGAGACGATTCTGGCACCCCCCTGACAATTCTGGAGGATCCGGACCTGACCAGCGAGGCCTATCGTCTGGAGGTTACGACGACAGGTTTGACGATCGCAGCCAACGGCCCCGCGGGCGTGCATTATGCGGCGATCACCCTTTTGACCTTGCGCGAAACCATGGGCGGTCAGATTCCCTGTGGGACGATTTCGGATTCCCCGCGCTTTGGCTATCGCGGGCAACATCTGGACTGCGCGCGGCATTTCTTTTCGGTCGATACGATCCTGCGGCTGTTCGATCTGATGGCTCTTTTGAAATTGAACCGGTTTCACTGGCATGTTGCAGACGACGAGGCATTCCGGCTGGAAGTCTCTTGCGCGCCAGCGCTTTGGCAAAAGACCGCGTTTCGCGGCGAAGGCTGCTTGGTGCCTGGTGTTTTTGGCGGCGGTATCCGGTCTGGCGGGACCTATTCAAAAGCTGATGTGGCCACGATCCTTGCGCGTGCAGCTGCCTTGCAGATCGAGGTTCTGCCCGAAATCGAAATTCCTGCCCACAGCTTTGCCATGATCAAGGCCGTCCCGGGCCTTCGCGATCCTGGGGACAATGGCGAGGAACGGTCGGTTCAGGGGTATCTGGACAACATTGTGAACCCCGCCATGCCCGCCACTTGGGCCTTGTTAGAGCCGCTTATGCTGGAAGTGGCCGGTCTGTTTCCGATGGGAACCTTGCATCTTGGCTGCGATGAGGCCCCGCATGGCGCATGGTCCGGCTCGCCCGCCGTGGCGGAATTGAAGCGGGCAGAAGATCTGGACACCAGTGATGATGTACAAGGTTGGATGATGGCGCGTCTGGCCGCGACATTGGTGGCCAACGACATTCGGCCTGCGGCTTGGGAAGAAGCGGCGAAGGGCAAGAATGGCGGGATAGGAAACGGCGCCCTTCTGTTTTCATGGACAGGTCAGGGGCCCGGCGTGGAGGCGGCGCGGCGCGGATATGATGTTGTGATGTGCCCCGCACAAAATGCCTATTTTGATTTGGCCTACACCGCCGATCCAAATGATTGGGGGGCGGCTTGGGCGGGTCATCTTCCCTTGGAAAAAACGGTTGCGTGGGATCCGGTTCCTGCGGGCGCCGAAGATATCGCGCCCCGCGTTGCCGGTGTGCAGGGGTGTCTTTGGGGTGAAGTTGTCACCGAAGATTGGCAGATGGAAGCGCTGCTTGCGCCGCGCATTCTGGGCACCGCGACCAAGGCTTGGGAATCCGCAGGCGCAACAAGCGGCAGCGTGCTGCGGTCTTTGGCTGCCGCCTACGGCCCAGTTCTGGATCAAATGGCATGGCGCAGACACAAGGGCGCGTGATGTCGCTTTCGGAACGGTCAATGGGATGACGCTGGCTTAATTTGGCCATATCTGTTTCCCCCAAGCGGTCTGGAAGGCACGACTTTTCCGGACGTTTCTGCCAAAGGACCGGCCCATGTCTAAGGATCCCTTGCTTCAGCCCTATCAGCTAAAGCACTTGACGCTTCGCAATCGGATCATGACGACCAGTCATGAACCGGCCTATCCGGAAGACGGGATGCCGAAAGACCGCTATCGGCTTTATCATCTGGAGCGGGCGAAGGCGGGGGTTGCGCTGACGATGACGGCGGGATCAGCGGCGGTTTCAAAAGACAGCCCGCCCGTGTTCAACAACATTCTGGCCTACAAGGATGAGGTTGTGGGTTGGATGAAGCGGTTAACGGATGATTGCCACGAGGCCGGCGCGGCTGTGATGATACAGTTGACCCACCTTGGCCGCCGGACGCGATGGGACAAGGGTGACTGGCTACCGACGGTGGCCGCTGGCCCCGCGCGCGAGCCGTCGCACCGCGCCTTCCCCAAAGTGATCGAAGATTGGGACATTGAACGGATCATTCAAGATTATGCCGATGCGGCCGAGCGGATGAAAGAGGCCGGTTTGGATGGGGTGGAGTTCGAATGTTACGGCCATCTGATGGATCAGTTCATGTCGCCCTTTACCAATGCTTTGCCCGCGCCCTATGGCGGCAGTCTCGAAAACCGCGCCCGGTTTTCGATGGAGGTTTTGGCCGCCTGTCGCAAAAGGGTGGGCGAAAACTTCCTTTTGGGCGTGCGATACACGGCGGATGAAGCCGAGGATGGCGGGATCAGCGCCGATGAAGGGATTGCGATTGGCAAGATGTTCCGGGATTCGGGGCTGGTCGATTTCTTGAACATCATCAAGGGGCGGATATTTACAGATGCCGCCATGACCGACGTCATTCCGATTCATGGCATGAAATCTGCGCCGCATCTTGA
>CANHLE010000008.1 GCA_947461435.1 Paracoccaceae bacterium
TGGCGGTTGGGGTGGCGACCGGGATCGTCTTTCATCCGGTGGATGCGCTGTCGTTCCGGCTGGCCCTGCGCAAGTTGACGGATCTGTATTCGGATGGCACAAACTGGACAAGCGTACAAAAGAACGCCATGCGTCAGCCCGTAGGATGGGAAGCCTCTGCGAAAGCTTACGGCGCGCTTTATGCGGGGCTGTCTAAGTGAGCACAGATTTTTGGCACGCAAGCCGTGGTCTGCCGTGGCCGCTTGGTGCAACGATAACCGCGCAAGGTGTTAATTTTGCGGTGTTTTCAGCCCATGCCACAGCCATGGATCTTTGTCTTTTCTCGCCCGATGGGCGGCGCGAACTGGCCCGAATCCCCTTTGCGGATCGACAGGATGATATCTGGCACCTGCATGTGACGGGCCTTATAGCCGGGCAGCTATATGGCTTTCGGGCCCATGGCCCCTACCGTCCGGCCGAGGGGCACAGGTTCAATCCCAACAAGATGGTGCTGGACCCCTATGGCAAGGGGCTTTCGGGGCGGCTGCGCTGGTCGGATGCCTTGATGGGCTACAGGGTGGGCAGCGCAAAGGGGGATTTGTCCTTTGATCTGCGCGACAATGCCTTTGCCATGCCAAAATCGGTCGTGGTCGAGGGGCGTTTTGACTGGGACGGCGACCGCCCCCCCCTGACAGCGATGAGCGATACGGTGATCTACGAGGCGCATGTCAAAGGTTTGACGCGCTTGCATCCGGACATTCCAGAAAAGATGCGCGGAACCTATGCTGGTCTGGGTCATCCGGCGATGATCGGGCATTTGCAGTCTTTGGGCGTAACGGCGGTTGAACTGCTGCCGATCCATGCGTTTTTTGACGATCGCTTTTTGGTGGCCAAGGGATTGCGGAACTATTGGGGATATAACTCCATCGGGTTTTTTACGCCAGAACCGCGATATGGCACCCTTGTTCAGTTCAAGACGGCGGTCAAAGCGCTGCACAAGGCTGGGATCGAGGTGATTTTGGATGTGGTGTACAATCACACCGGCGAGGCCGACCAATGGGGGCCAACGCTGTGCCACCGCGGGTTGGATAATGCCAGCTATTATCGGTTGACCGAGGGCGGCCGATTTTATGCCAACGATGCGGGAACGGGAAATACCCTGAACCTGACGCAGGCCCCCGTCTTGCGGATGGTCATGGATTCGTTGCGGTATTGGGTGGAGGAGTGCCACGTCGACGGGTTCCGATTTGATCTGGCAACCGTTTTGGGGCGCGAGGCGCACGGCTTTGATCCGGGGGCAGGATTTTTTGATGCGGTTCGGCAAGATCCGGTTCTTGCCCGTGTGAAACTGATCGCAGAGCCTTGGGATATCGGGCCCGGCGGCTATCAGCTTGGCGGCTATCCCGCGCCCTTTGCCGAATGGAACGACAAGTTTCGCGATGGCGTGCGGCGGTTCTGGAAAGGTGATCCGGGGCAGGCGCCCGAGCTGGCGCGCCGTCTGCTGGGATCGGCCGAAAAATTCGACCATTCGCGCCGACCAGCGATATCGTCGATCAACTATATCGCGGCGCATGACGGCTTTACCTTGCACGATGTTGTGACCTTTACGGTCAAGCGCAACTTCGCCAATGGCGAAGAAAACCGTGACGGGCACGACGACAACCATTCTGACAATCTGGGCGCCGAAGGGCCGAACGCCGATGTTGCGATCACAGCGGCCCGGGCACAGCGCAAACGGAACCTATTGGCGACATTGTTGCTGTCGCAAGGCACACCGATGGTTCTGGCCGGGGACGAGATCGGCCACAGCCAAGGCGGAAACAACAACGCCTATGCGCAAGACAACGAGACATCGTGGATAGGTTGGGCCGACAAGGACGACGCGTTGCACAGCTTTGTTTCGCAGCTTTTGGCGCTGCGCCGAGGCCACCGTGTTTTGCGCCAAACCCGGTTTTTACACGGGCGAACCCGCGCCGATGGGGACCGCGACGTCATCTGGCGAAAGCCAGACGGCGCAGAGCCGACATCGAGTGATTGGCACGATTCCGGTTTTCGCTGTATCGGGGTGGAACTGCGGATGGCCGCTGAGGGGCCAGAGGCGGATGATATTTTGTATATTGTGATCAACGGGGGGGCGGCGCAGCCGCTGACCTTGCCCGGCACTGTGGATCGGTGGCACTGCGTTCTGGACACGGCGCGTCCCGGGCTTGCAGCCGCAGTGCCGGACAACTTTTATGATCTGGCGGGCCAGTCCGTCGTTGTTTTCAGTCCCCATTTGGAAAGGTCAGAGCCATGACAATCCGCACGATTCAGACGGCAGCGATCCCCGGCCAAAAGCCCGGAACCAGCGGCCTGCGCAAAAAGACAGCCGTTTTCATGGGGCATCATTACCTTGAAAATTTCATTCAAGCGATTTTCGATAGCGTCGGGGCCAAGGGAAAGACGTTTGTTCTGGGCGGCGATGGCCGGTATTTCAACGCTGAAGCCGCGCAAGTGATCTTGCGCATGGCGGCGGCCAATGGCGCGGCGCGGGTGATCGTGGGGCAGGGGGCGCTGCTGTCGACCCCGGCGGCCAGCCATTTGATCCGTCGGCATCAGACCGATGGCGGCATCATCATGTCTGCAAGCCACAATCCCGGCGGTCCGACCGAAGATTTTGGCGTGAAGTTCAACATGCCCAATGGGGGACCCGCGCCAGAGGCGGTGACCGAAGACATGTACATTCGTACAACGCAGATGACACAATACCAAATCGTGGACGCCCAAGATGTGCCGTTGGACAAGTTGGGCCTGGATGACCTTGCCGGCATGGTGGTGGAGGTGGTGGATCCTGTTGCCGATTATGCGGTCTTGATGGAGCAATTGTTCGATTTTGCCGCCATTCGCGCCATGTTTGCGGGTGGGTTTCGGATGCGCATGGACAGCATGTGCGCCATAACCGGACCCTATGCCGTGGAAATATTAGAAAAACGTTTGGGCGCGCCGGCGGGAACGGTGATCAATGGCACGCCGTTGCCAGATTTTGGCGGGCTGCATCCGGACCCAAATCCGACATGGGCCAAACCCTTGATGGACGAGATGTTCAGCCAAAGCGCGCCTGATTTTGGGGCTGCCTCGGATGGCGACGGCGATCGGAACATGGTTGTTGGCCGCGGGATTTATGTCTCTCCGTCGGATTCCTTGGCGGTTTTGGCTGCAAATGCGCATCTGGCCCCGGGGTACAGGGGGGGGCTGAAAGGAGTGGCACGGTCGATGCCCACATCGGCGGCGGTGGACCGGGTCGCAAAGGCGCTTGGCATTGGGCATTACGAAACGCCAACGGGTTGGAAATTCTTTGGCAACCTGCTGGATGCCGGACTGGCCACGCTGTGCGGCGAAGAAAGCTTTGGCACAGGATCCGATCATGTGCGCGAGAAGGACGGGCTTTGGGCGATATTGCTTTGGCTGAACATTCTGGCCGTTCGAAAGCAGTCGGTGGCCGAGATTCTGGCGGAACATTTTGCCAAGTTTGGGCGCAATTATTATTCACGCCACGACTTTGACGCGATCGAAACGGCCAAGGCCGACGCGATGATGGCGGCCCTGCGGGGGCGACTTGCCGATTTGCCGGGTACGCGTTTGGAAGGGATGGAAATTGTCGCTGCGGATGATTTTTCCTATGCGGATCCGGTTGACGGATCGATCTCAACGGCGCAGGGCGTGCGCGTGATGTTCAAGGGCGGTTCGCGGTTTGTGATGCGCCTGTCAGGAACGGGAACGGAAGGGGCGACTCTGCGGCTGTACCTTGAGCGTTTCGTGGCCGGACCGGGCGATCTGGACCATGATCCGCAAGATGCCTTGGCACCGATCATTCGCGCGGCGCATGTTTTGGCCGGCATCGAGGCCTTTACCGGGCGTCTGCGCCCTGATGTTGTGACCTGAGGGCGCGCCATCACGTCGCAATAAAGGCATCCGTGTCGATTTCCGTCCATCATGGCGCGGCCGCGCATGCAAACCTTTGGGAAAGCAAAAGGGGGCCGACATGGGTGAGACGCGGGCAATTCGGGGGGGACGGCACGCGCGCCAGGCCGCACGCACGGGCGGTGTCGGCGGAACGCCGGGGCGTCCCTATATCATGCGCAACATTCCGACTTATGATGTGCTGTCAGAAGAAAACCTGTTGCGCATCGAGGCGGCGGCAGACCGCGTGCTGGCCGAGACGGGCATAGAATTTCGCGACGATCCGCAGGTTTTGGAGATGTGGCGGCAAGCCGGCGCAACCGTTCAGGGGCTGTTGGTCAAGTTTGAGCCGGGCATGCTGCGCGAACTCTTGAAATCGGCCCCGGCGCAATTCACCCAGCATGCCCGCAATCCCGCCAATTCGGTGGAAATCGGCGGCAAGGCGGTGGTATTCTCGCCCGCCTATGGCAGCCCGTTTGTCATGGATATTGACCGCGGACGCCGCTTTGGCACCATCGAGGATTTCCGCAACTTCATCAAACTGGCGCAGTCCTCACCGAACTTCCACCACTCGGGCGGCACGATTTGCGAGCCGACGGATGTGGCGGTGAACAAACGGCATCTGGACATGGTGATGAGCCATATCGAGCTGTCGGACCGCCCTTTCATGGGATCGGTGACCGCAGAGGAGCGCTCTGAAGACAGCATTCAGATGTGCCGGATCTTGTTCGGCGAATCCTTTGTTGACCAGAACTGCGTGATCTTGGGCAATGTGAACGTGAACTCTCCGTTGGTTTGGGACGGAACGATGACCAAATCGCTGCGGGCCTATGCGCGGGCCAATCAGGCGGCGGTGGTGGTTCCGTTCATTCTGGGCGGGGCGATGGGCCCGGTAACGAATGCGGGGGGCATTGTGCAATCGCTGGCCGAGACGATGGCTGGCTGCGCCCTGACCCAATTGGAACGCAAGGGCGCGCCGGTGATTTTTGGCAACTTCTTGTCGTCGATGAGCCTTCGGTCGGGAAGCCCAACCTTCGGCACGCCGGAACCTGCGATCGGATCGCAGGTGATCGGGCAATTGGCGCGGCGGTTGAACCTGCCGTTGCGCTGTTCTGGCAATTTCACCACGTCAAAGCTGCCGGATGGGCAGGCGATGATGGAAGGGACCATGTCGATGCTGGCCGCGGTGCATTGCGGGGCGAATTTCATATTGCATGCGGCCGGCTTTCTGGATGGGCTGCTCAGCATGTCATATGAAAAGTTCATGATGGATGCCGATCTGTGCGGCGCGCTGCATGCCTATCTGGATGGGGTGAAGATCGACGACGATCAACTGGCCGTTGATGCCTTTGCCGAGGTTGGTCCGGGAAACCATTTCTTTGGCTGTTCCCACACCATGGCCCATTACGAGACGGCGTTCTGGGACAGCGAATTGTCGGACAATGAGCCGTTTGAAAAATGGGAAGCGGCCGGATCAGACGATGCCGCGACGCGCGCCAATAGATTGTGGAAAAAGCGTCTGGCCGAGTTTGAAGCCCCAGCCTTGGATGCCAGTGTGCGCGAGGAATTGCAGGAATTCGTGGTGCGCAAGAAGGCCGGGATGGCAGACGCCTGGTACTGATACGTCGGGTCTGGAGCGGCGGGAAAAGACAAACTCAAAGAAGGGCCAAGTGCTTTTGGCCCTTTTTTTGCCCCCTGAACGGGGATCTTTAGCTGCGCAAACCAGTCTCTTCCAGCAGGCCCAGACGTTTGGCTTCGTAGTAATATCCGGCGGCGAACCAATGCAGGGCCTCATCCGCGTCGCCATTCGAGACGATCCAAGCCCCCCGCAAGTATTTGCCTGCATATTTCAAGTTGGTTTCGGCATCCAAAAGCCCCGACGCCGGACCGTCATAGCCCATGGTTGCGGCGGTTTGTGGCAATATTTGCATCAGGCCATAGTAGGGGCCGTTGCGCGCGGCAGGATTGTAATCACTTTCGCGCTGAATGACGCGGTGAATAAGGCTTTGCGGCATATCGTAAAGATCGGCGTATTTCACGATCAGGGCCCGCATCTGAGGCGTCTCGCCGGGGTAAAGCGCGGATTGGCTGACCTGCGAGGTGGATGGCCCGCCACCACAACCCGTGAGGGCAAACGCCAAACCGAGTGACAGGCACAGGGCGCGGGAAAAAGAATAGGACATGCAAGAGCCTTTTTTCAGACGAAAGGGTTCAGGCGTGATAACGAGGAAGCAAGGCTGTGATAAGCCTTGGATGAACGAAGCTGCGGAAATCCGCCTTATTCGTCATTTTCTTGTGACCTTTTGGCCCTAAATATCGCAGATGTAGGGCTTGCCAAGGCCTGAACGCCAGATATAGTGGATTTCGGAAGGCCAGACGCGGCCCATGGGCCGGATCCGATTTAATAAACGGGATAGGACATGGACGGCAGTTTTCGAAGCGAATTTGTCAGAGAACCCGCGGCGCTGCGCAGTCATCCCGCGCTGGTTCTGAATGCCGACTATCGACCGCTCAGTTACTACCCGCTATCGCTGTGGCCGTGGCAAGATGCCATGAAGGCGGTGTTCATGGACCGGGTTTCGATTGTCGCCGAATATGACGCGGTGGTGCGAAGCCAGAGGCAAGAGTTTCGCATACCTTCGGTCGTGGTGCTGAAAGATTATGTTCGTCCCCAGAAGCGCGTGGCATTCACGCGCTTCAATCTTTTTCTGCGGGATGAATTTTGTTGTCAGTATTGTGGATCGAAGGGGGATTTGACCTTTGATCACGTGGTTCCGCGCTCTCGCGGCGGGATGACGAGTTGGGAAAATGTGGTGGCGGCCTGTAGCCCGTGCAATCTGCGCAAGGGGGCCAAGACCTTGAAGCAATCGGGACTTTACCTGCAAAGGGCGCCCCGCATGCCGACCGCCGAAGAAATGCAGGCGCATGGTCGCCGCTTTCCGCCCAACCATCTGCATGAAAGCTGGATGGATTATTTGTACTGGGATGCCGAACTGGACGCTTAGGGGCAATTCGGGCCAAGAACGAGGCTGGTGCGGTCTGTCATGGCCGGTGACCGCCGGGAAGATTTTGGCTTATGGGAATTGTGGGCAAGCGGTGCTAGACACGGCCAGTCAAGCGGGCTAAAAGCGCCGCGTTAGCGCTAACAGGCGCCCCCCAAAGCGAGGTTTGCGATGGTTTCGCGCGTCATTCCGGTTGATTCCTTTGATCTTGTGGTGTTCGGCGGCACGGGTGATCTTGCCCGGCGCAAGATCTTGCCGGGGCTGTATCGGCGCTTTCTTGCGGGGCAGATGACGGCGGAAAGCCGCATCATCGGTGCGGCGCGCGCCGATCTGACCGAAGAGGCCTATCGCGCCATGGTGGGCGAGGCGATTGACGAGTTTGTCCCCAAAGATCGCCGCGACGCTGCCGTGATCGCCGAGTTTCTGGCCCGGATCGGCTATGTGTCGATTGACGCAAAGGGATCTGCCGGATGGGATGTGCTGCGCGACAAGATGCGCCCCAATGTGGTGCGCGCGTTCTATTTCTCGGTCGCGCCGGCGCTTTTTGGCGATATAGCCGAACGGCTACATTCCAATCAGATCGCCGACGCCTGGAGCCGGATCGTGGTGGAAAAGCCCTTTGGCCGGGATCTGGCCAGTGCCAAGGCCTTGAATGCCGTTCTGGCCAGCCATTTCAACGAAGGACAGATTTACCGGATCGATCACTATCTGGGCAAGGAAACCGTGCAGAATCTGATGGCTGTGCGCTTTGCCAACATCCTGTTCGAACCGTTATGGAAATCGGAATATATCGATCACGTGCAGATCACGGTGGCCGAAACCGTCGATGTTTCGGGGCGCGGGGCCTATTATGACAAATCCGGCGCGATGCGGGACATGGTGCAAAACCATATGATGCAGCTGTTGTGCCTGATCGCGATGGAGCCGCCGTATCACTTTGATCCCGATGCCGTGCGCGACGAAAAACTGAAGGTCATTCGCGCGCTGGAACCGGTGAAACCCGAAGATATCGTGCGGGGTCAATACCTTGGGGCCAAAGGCGAAGCGGGCTATGTGCAGCATAGCGAAAATCCGGCCAGCCGTACCGAAAGCTATATCGCGCTGAAGGTGAATATCGCCAACTGGCGCTGGAAAGGCACACCGTTTTATTTGCGCACGGGCAAGAAAATGCGCGCGCGGGCCAGCGAGATTGCCATCACCTTCAAAGAGCCACCCCACTCGATCTTTGACGATGCCAAAGGGTGGAAGGAAAACGTTCTGGTCATTCGGCTTCAGCCCAACGAAGGGATGGAGTTGATGATGATGATCAAGGAACCCGGCCCGGGCGGCATGCGCCTGATGCAGGTGCCGCTGGATATGGCCTTTGCCGATGCCTTGGGGGTTGAGGCGGAAGACGTGCCGGACGCCTACGAACGTCTGATCATGGATGTGATCCGGGGCAACCAGACGCTGTTCATGCGCGGTGACGAGGTGGAGGCCGCCTGGGCCTGGACCGACCCGATTATTCAAGGTTGGGAGGCGCGGGGAGAGCGGCCACAAAGCTATGATGCGGGATCTTCGGGACCAGAAGATGCCTTGATGCTGATGCACCGCGATGGCCGCCGTTGGCGCGAGATCAAGGAATGAGGCTGATCGTCTATCCAAGCCGGCCCGCGCTGATGAGCGGGCTGGCCGACGTCATTGCACAGCAACTGCGGGCGGCGATTGCCGCGCGCGGACAGGCCACGCTGTCTGTGCCGGGCGGAACCACGCCGGGGCCGGTGTTTGATGCCCTGTCCCAGTCAGATCTGGACTGGGCCAAGGTGGCGGTCGTGCTGAACGACGAACGCTGGGTGCCCGAGGATAGCCCCCGATCCAACACGCGGTTGCTGCGCGAACGTCTGGTGCAGGGCCGGGCCGCGGCGGCGCAGGTGTTGCCCCTATATGCCGATGCCCCCGCGCCAGAGGATTGTTTGGCCGATCTTGCGGCGGGATTGCAGCCCTTTTTGCCGATTGATGTGCTGCTTGTGGGGATGGGCGCGGATATGCACACGGCCTCGTTGTTTCCGGGGGCGGATCTGCTGTCCTTCGGGCTTGCCGCGGATGCCCCCTTGTTGCTGCCCATGCGGGCCGATGCCGCCGGAGAGCCGCGCATCACCCTGACGGCGCCGGCGCTTTTGGGGGCACGGCAGTGCCACGTCTTGATCACCGGCGCAGAAAAGCGGCGCGTGATCGCGCAGGCCGAACATCTTTCCCCTTCGGACGCACCGATTGCCTTGGTGCTGCCGCAAGCCACAGTTCATTGGGCGGAGTAAGCCATGACCGATCATTGGAAACCCCTTTTTGCCAAACATGCCGCGGTCAAGGACCGCGCGATCATGGATCTGTTCGGCGCGGATGCGCAGCGCACCCAACGATTTTCGGCGCGCGCCGGGGCCATGCTGCTGGATTATTCCAAGACCAATATCGACGATGACACCAAAGCGGCGCTGATTGGTTTGGCCAAGAGCGCGGGTCTGGCGGAAAAGCGCGCGGCCATGTTCGGCGGCGAGAAGATCAATGACACGGAAGGGCGGGCCGTTCTTCATGTGGCGCTGCGGGCCCCGCAGGGCGTGACGATTGAAACCGACGGCCGCGATGTGGTGCCCGAGGTTCGCGCCATTCGGGCGCGTATGGCGGATTTTGCCCGCGCCGTACGCTCGGGGACGTTCCGCGCGCAGGGCGGGGCGATTACCGATGTCGTCAACATCGGCATTGGCGGATCCGACCTTGGACCTGTGATGGCGACGTTGGCGCTGGCGCCCTATCACGATGGGCCGCGCGTGCATTACGTGTCGAACGTGGACGGCGCGCATATTCATGATGTGTTGCGCGGACTTGATCCCGAAACCACTTTGGTGATCGTGGCGTCCAAAACCTTTACCACGATCGAGACGATGACCAATGCCGACACCGCCAAGGCCTGGATGGGCCGCGTGGTCAAGGATCCCGGAGCGCAGTTTGTTGCTGTCAGCACGGCTGCCGAAAAGACCAAGGCTTACGGCATTGATCCAAAACTGGTTTTCGGCTTCGAAGATTGGGTGGGGGGGCGCTATTCCCTTTGGGGGCCCATTGGGTTGGCCGTGATGCTGGCCGTGGGGCCAGAGTCGTTTGACGCCTTTTTGGCCGGCGGCCGGGACATGGATGAGCGGTTTTTGACCGAGGCCTTGGAAGACAATATCGCGGTCATGTTGGCTTTGGTGGGGGTCTGGCATACCCAGATCTGCGGCTACTCCACCCGGGCGGTGCTGCCCTATGATCAGCGGCTGTTGCGGCTGCCGGCCTATTTGCAGCAGCTGGAAATGGAGAGCAACGGCAAGCGTGTGGCCATGGACGGATCGGATCTGACGGTGCAGTCTGGCCCCGTCGTCTGGGGAGAGCCGGGCACCAACGGCCAGCACGCCTTTTATCAATTGATCCATCAAGGCACGCGGGTTGTGCCGTGCGAATTTCTGGTGGCCAAAGAGGGCCACGAGCCTGACCTGGCGCATCAGCACCTGCTGCTGGTGTCAAACTGCCTTGCCCAATCGGAGGCGCTGCTGCGCGGGCGGTCGTTGGACGAAGCGCGCGCCATCATGGCCAAGAAGGGCGCCGTGGGCGACGAGAGGGAACGGCAGGCGCGCCATCGGGTCTTCCCGGGCAATCGCCCGTCAACCACTTTGGCCTACCCAAAGTTGACCCCCTTTGTCCTTGGCCAAATCATCGCATTGTATGAGCACCGGGTCTTTGTGGAGGGGGTTATTCTGGGCATCAATTCTTACGACCAATGGGGGGTGGAATTGGGCAAAGAATTGGCCCTTGCCCTGCAACCGGTGCTGGAAGGCAAGGCAGGAACCGAGGGCAAGGACGGATCGACAGCGGCCTTGGTTGCCTTTTTGAAATAAAAAAGGGGGCCTTTGGGGCCCCCTGCCTTCGTCTTGGACTTGGCCCTGCTTATTTCAGCGCGGCGGTCACGATCACTTCGACCAGATAGTCTGGCGTGGCAAGTTTTGCCTCGCCCGTGGCGCGGCCGGGGGTGTGGCCTGCGGGAACCCAAGTATCCCAAACCGCGTTCATTTCGGAAAAGGTCGACATATCTGCCAGCCAGATTTGCGCCGACAGGATCCGGGTTTTGTCTGTGCCTGCGGCGGCCAGAATTCGGTCAACCTCGGCCAGACAATCCGCGGTTTGCTGGCCAACAGAGCCGCCCGGCTTGCCAACCTGGCCGGCCAGCCAGACAATGCCGTTGTAACACACCGCTTCGGACATCCGCGCGCCGACGCCAATGCGTTTGATATCTTCGTTCATAGGAAACCTCCGGTTTGATGGGGCTTTGCTAGCCTGCTTTTTGGGGTTTGAAAAGCAGGGCTAATAGCCCAAGGCTTCGTAATCGGCCGCATAGATTTCCGCGATCCGGGCGCGCTGCGCCGGGTTGGCGACAAAATCGGATGGCCGCGATGGGTTGTGGCGCTGTGCGAGCAATTCTGCGGGGGGGAAATCGGGGCGGCCCGCCGCCGCAAAGACCCGGGCGATATCGGTGTTGTAGGATTCCACCCGGCCGATCATGTCAAAGGTCAGATCGCGAAAGGCTATGTTGTCGACCTGAAGGCGCCAATGCGTATCGCAGCGTATCGGATCGATGGCCAAGGTATGGCTGACATAGTCGAGAAAGACGTCAAAATTGCGCGCGGCCGAATGGGCGGGATCAAACCCATGCGCCTGCATCGGCGCCAGATGCTTGTGCCGCGCACTATTGTCTTGATCGAGGAAAAAGTTGCGAAAGGCCGATGTGGCGCGGGTGACCGGATCGCGCACAAATGTGAAAAGAAAGGACTGATGGGCCGCCAAGACCGGCTTGATGACCGACCAACGATAGCGCGCCGGATAGATGCCCGTGTCGGCGCGGTGAACGTTGCCTTTGTAGGTCGCACCCTGATTGCCATAGGCATAAAGAAATTGGGTAGTTTGCGTGCAGGCGCATTTCTGATTTCGCAAGAACAACAAGCGTTTGTCATGCGACAGGATCAGATTGCGGTAGGGGCTGCGCAGATGTGCAGGTTCTGCTTGCAGTTGCGACAAAACCTTGTAGCGCGGAAAAAATGGCGCAAGAAGGCGGGTCAGCGCCGTATCTTGGTCAAGCGGGGCCAGAAAAACTTTGGGTTCGGACATGGGTTTTGTCTAAGTTGAAACCGGTTTTTGATCAAGTAGCGCCCAACGGATTTGCGGTATACACGAAGGCTGCGGCAAGGTTTGCCGGGCGTATAATATGAACTTTCGGCGAAATGGGATGGAGCGGGTGAAGGTAATCGAACCCTCGTATTCAGCTTGGGAAGCGGTTGGTTCGGCATCGGCCCACAAATCCGCGCGGCTGCTGCCGAGGCATCGCACGCTGCGCGTCATTGGTTGCTGATCGAAGCCTCGTCGCACAGGATTTGAATATTCTCCTCCATTTCGTCCAAATGATTGCCCGCCCTTCCTGCGCTTGGATGCAGCACAGAATCTGCCGGGGTCGTCTCCTGTTCTGAAAAGTGCTGCAGAAAGAGTCGCATAACGTGATCCACCCCTGTCTGTCGGATGTCCCGACAATCGTCGGCGTAATACTGGCCTCGCACATGTGGGCTGGTTATGATCTCGTAGGAGGGGAAATAGACGCAATCCGAAAATTCCCGTGTTGCCTTTTCGGCAACGATGCGCAGGACCGCCTTTGACCAGGTCGTCGAAAGAAGAACATGCCGGTTCTCGTAGGTCGCATTCAATGGAACCGGTGAGACCGTGAGGATGATCCTGACAGCTGGATTGATCGCGCGGATGAAATTCAACGCAATACGCAAATCCTCGTATGTCGACGTCTCGTCGAAATTTACGAACTCGACGAGGTCCGAGTCGTAAATACCCCCCGCAACTCCGGGGGCCAGCGGAAAGACCGCGCCATCGCGCCGGTCCCTCCAACTCTCAGTCAGCCCAAGCGTGAACACGAATACATCCATCTTTGCCACAGCATCTCGGACGCGGGACAGATGGTGTGTTCGGTCGGCACGAAGTTCGCTCTTGCTCAGAAAGCCGCCCGGCTGAATCTGTGGGCGAAACGGATCGACAAACCGGTCCGTCTGCGGCGCGGACCAGGCGTCGTCGATCGGCTCGAACTGGTGGTGGGCGCGCTGAAGCAGTTGCAACAGTTGCCGTGCGGTATAGACGTTGCCATAGCGCGCGGAGAAAAGCCCATAATGATGTTTTTTTGCGGTTTCCGGCCTGATGAACGGATGGGCCGGTTCGGCGATATAGTGATCGTATCCCGATTGGGACAAGAAACGTGCGACGTGTTGCGCAAAACAACTTCCCGCAGTCACGATCCGGTCGCTGCGCTTCAAGCGGAAGGGAACCTCCCCGATGGGGTCGAGGCTTGCAGGATCGGCGATGCCCGGCTCTCTCGTCCAGAACTGGCGTTGGGGTTGGCCGACATAGGGATGTCTCATGACGTCTTCCCAACATTCTGAACGATGCGAGTCAGCATGAGAGTTCCGTACCGCAGGTTCCCATGCGTCGGGTCGGGGCCGTATAAACCTTGCTGCAGGAACCCCCGCCTGTCGACTGCCTGGGGATCTGTCGCGATGACAGCGGCACCGCAATCCTCGGCGGCTTCCTGTAGAACCTGACATTGCAGTCGGTAAAGGGTCAAACGCAGCGAGTCCGGAGCGGGTCCGAGATGCAATTTGTCCTTGAATACACCTGGATGTTCGAGGATATGCGGCCAATCCGATATGGGCGGAGGGGGGGGGATGTAAAAACTCTGCGCCTTTGGAAATGCCGAATAGAGAGATCTTTTGAGCTTTGGCACAGCGCCAAGCCACCCCCTAAAGGAATCAAGCGCCACGGAATTGGGGATGAACCATCGCCCCTCGGTATTCGGGGAAACATCGATCATTTCGGTATCTCCGACCGAAAATGGTTGAGGGTGATCGATTAACCCTGCAACATTGTGCTCATTTCCGAACAGACACAGGCACAGCGCCTGTGGATCCTTGTGTCGCGCCGCCTCGGCCACCATCGCTGTGGTCTCTTCTGGTGATGCCGTGCGATAGTTCGGCAAGTTTGCAATATTGATCACATCGACATTTTTGCGCCCGGAAGCCAAGGCGGCTTCGTGCAGACATTGAACATGACTGTGGCCGACAATCAGAATGTTTGGTTCCATTACTCAACTGTGCCGTTTAAATGACTTTATACATATTAGTATAGTTTAATTCATAATGTAATATTGGTTTTCTTGAATTAGATGCTGGGTGGCCTTTCGGCCCCGTCGTTCGATTAGGTCGTACTGAATCGCCCTGAGTTTGCTAGAGGCGTGTTTGTCGTCGTTATTGATCAACGCAGAAACCCCAATTACGACAAACGATATCCTCGACGGCAAGGTTGAGGGCAATGCTTGACGCGGTTCCAGAGAACTGAGAGAGGTTAACACGTTGGTTCTAGTTTAGTGTCAGGTACGGCTCCATGATGGGATAAGGACGAACTGATCGTGACTGAGGAGACGCGCGACAAGGCACACACCGCGGGAGATGTGGCTGCGTTGCGGCAATTGAACATTGGTATTCCGAAGTCTGAAGTTCAGGAAACCAACGTTGTGGCCGAACCACGTCTGATCTTGCACATCGGTGGTGCCAAGTGCGGGTCAAGTGCCCTACAGACCGAGTTGTCTGTCACCGATTGGGCCGCGCAAAACAGCGAGTTTGTCTATGCTACGCTTGATCCGGTGAATGGTATCTTTCAGGGCGACGCCATGCGGCTGCACGCGATGGAAGCGCAACACGGCTATGCTGCGTCGGCGAGCGCGCATGATTTGCTCGGAATTGAGCCGAACCAACGTCGTGCGATGTTTGATGAGCTTCGTACTTTGGCGGCCGTTTCAAAGTGTGTTGTTTTGTCTAATGAAGGCTGGTTGCAACAGGCCGATGCGTTCGTGGACGGCGGTCTTTTGGATGAGATCGGCTTGCCCTTCGATATCTTCTTGGTTGTGCGGCCTCAGGTCGAGTTTCTAAACTCGGGTTGGTGGCAATGGGGGGCTTGGGAGGATGCACCGCTGGTCGACTGGGTTCGTCGGGCGGCACAGGAGGTTCAATGGCATCGTTTTCTTGAAAAATGGATCGCGCACCCGAACTGCCGGGAGGTAAAAGTTCGGCTTATGTCGAAGGACATCGTGGGCGATTTCTTCGCAGCCTTCAGTCTGTCACGCTTGATCGGCGGCGAGGGGAACAAACTGAATGCCAGTCTTCCCGGTGACATCCTCCGGCTTTATCAACGCCATCGCCACCTACGACCGGGCCCGCAATTTCCTGCCACCGACTTCGTCATCGGCCGTCTGGGTATCAGCGGCGCGCCGACGCCTTGGGTTATTCCTCCAGACTTGGCAGCGGAGGTTATCGCCGCAAGTCGGGCCGACAATGAACGGCTTCTGGCAATGCTGCCCGAAGACGATGCCGCACGTATGCTAGCTGACCCCGCTTGGTGGTCAACCGAAGCCTTTGCTGACAAAACTCTGCAATCCCCCCTCCCACAGGAACCGGATGCCGCCGCGATCGACGGGCTTTGTGCCAGCATCGTTGAGGCCGTCGCCAGATTTGATTTGGAACTGCGACTGCTCAGGAGCCAGGTCGCCGCGACTGCTGCCCACCGGTAGATCCTGCCCCATCGCCTTCAAAATAATCAATTGCTTCTCAGGTAGGCGCCACTGGTCGGTGATGGCAGATATCCATCCGGTGAAGACATCGGGGCGTTAAGGCCTGACGCTCGCCTTCCAGGGCGGTTGTCTCGCGGCGATTTTCCACACCGAATTGGGTTAAGAACGAGACGACGATATCGCTGGTCCCGCGTACCCTGATCATACCTTCTTCCGGCTCTATCCCAATAGCGAGATCATCGAGCCGATCGATGGTTTCGCCGAGTTCTGCGTCGATACGACCGACAGTCGTCTGCCGTGGACCTCGGATTCACCGATCAAGTCCGCTGCTTGACCCGACAACGGAAAAATGGAACAATAATTTTTTTATGCACCGTCATTCACGAATCCAAACCCTTAGCACAGCAAAGTTGATGTAAAAATTTGAAGGGGCCGATTGCATCGACGAAGCGCAGCGGATCCTGACCGACACAGTAAAACCCGGCAGCATGGAACTGTGTCAGGATCAATCTGGCCAAATATCCGATCGCCTCCGCCGGACCAAAATAACAGTAAGGACGAGTATTCAATGGATGCCCCGAAATTTAATGTCGCAACCGGAAACGATATAGAATGTGTTTATTATATACTGTTATCACGTTCGCCTGATAGCGGCGCCATCAAGCCGGGGCTTCCGATTCAAGACCTTCTTGCAAGTGTTGTCGGATCCGAAGAATTTCGTGCAAGATGCCGCAGGATAATCTTGGAAAATCAGTTCTCGACAACCGAGGGGCTTACCGCAAGCGACCTGAACCGTGCCCGGCAATGGTGCGGACAATATTTGAAGGATACTGCAGAGACAAAAAACTCCGATTGGGCCGGCCTGCTTGGGGCCATTCTAAAGCACATTGAGGAAATGAATATTGATGAAATTGAAATCGGACTTATCGAACTTCTTTCTCAGCATGAAGAGGACCGCAAGTCGAACCAGAAAGAAGCCGAAGTCGACGAGCTTTTTGAATTCGATGCCGATTGGTTTCGCGAAGCCTACGGAATTTCAGATATCATTACGGACGAGAACCTGTCCATCGGACATCACCCGGTAACGAACGAGATGATGCAACCTCTCTCGCTCTTCCAATTCGACACGAAAGTTCTGGACAGACTTGAAAGACGACATTTGCCTTTGCGCACTATGCTTAGCGTTCTCAAGGAGGCGGCGCTGACGGGTGCAGCCAGTCACTGGTTGTGGCATGAAGCGCACTATGTAAAATGCCGTAATAAATTCTTCGCCGAGTATCCTGAAAAAAAATGGCCGACACTGAATCTTGAGTATTTGGACTTTCTGGTGAATGGAGATGCCAATGATCTTTCGCCGCATCCGCTTTTTTCGCCTGTTTGTTATCGCCAGTTGAATAAACTCGATTCAAAAATTTCACGGACGTTCCAGCATTACCTAAGTAAAGGTATGTTTTTGGGGCTGCGAACGTCTGTTCTGTTTGACGCGAATTATTATCGTCAGATGAACAGCCAATTTATGGATCAATTTCATGAACGGACATTATGGCCAGCAATTCGACATGCAATAACGCACGGACTTAAAAATGGCGCAAACTGTCTACCTGATTTTAGCAGCGAAGACTATACAGCTCGTTATGGCGATATAAAATCTGCACTGGATGCTGGTGCAATTCCCTCAGCTGTATTTCAATTTTTGTATCAAGGAATAGATGAAGGTCGTATTCCGAATAACGTTTTTGATCCCGGCTATTATATACAGCGTTATGCATTGCATAACTCTGCCGCGATGCAGGGCTGTTTGTCGTCACTGGAGCATTTTCTATTATTTGGCTCTAAAAAATATCGATCAGGCTGTGTCCCTTTGGGTGACCGCCCGATTGATCTTGGAGGTTCAAAGGGATTGTATGAACGTCGTTCGAGACGTTCGCTCGAAAGGATTTGGAGCCATGGCCTGACGATCGAAAGTGGGGGTGATGCGAGGCCACTGTTATCCGTGATTGTGCCCGTGCACAATCAGGCCGATTTTACTGCGCGATTTCTCGAGCAAGCCGTATTTGCGGTGGATGATGTTAAGTACAAGATGGGACGTGATGTCGAAATCATCATTGTTAGCAACGGCAGCTCTGATTCTACGGCAGATTTGTTAAACCGGTGCCGAGGTATCCGATCGTTGGTATTGGAGCAAGCGATCGGTTATCCGGCCGCGATCAACGAGGGTGCAAAGATCGCCTCGGGTGATGTCCTTCTGCTCTCAAACAACGATGTAGAATTTGACCCTGATGCTTTCCGCAAGTTGGTTCAAGCACTTCTGGAGGATGAGAATATTGGCGCGATTGGGCCCGTCATTCTACAAATGGATCATACAATTCAGGAAATAGGTTCGCTTGTCGGAAATGATGGCGGAGTTCAGGGATTGAATCGTTCGGCAAGGTTGGATCGATCCTTGCGCAACTCAATTGCAGAAGTTGATTTCGTTTCAGGGTGTTTTCTTGCAATTCGGAAAATTGATTTTGAAAAACTGGGCGGTCTAGATCTGGCATTTAGTCCGGGGTACTACGAAGAAGTTGATCTTTGCCTTCGGCTGCGCCGTGAAATAGGTAAAACTGTCAAGGTTGCTTCCGATCTCAGCATCTATCACTATGAGCACGCGAGCTTCCTTAAAGGCAGGCCGATGCAAGTCAATTATCCGTTGATCGTACGCAATCGGCGAAAACTGTTGTCAAAGCATCCGGAGTTACAAAGCCGCTCGAGCATTCAGGATATCGTTTCGGCCCCCGCTCTCGTGCGGAATGGATTTGCAAGGCCACGTATTTTAGTGATCGAGGATCTCCTGCCGAACGGAAGCACCGGTTCAGGCTTTGGACGATCTCTGGAAATCATTCGGCACATGAGCGCCGCGAATCTTTCATTTGATCTGTTCATTGTGAATCCGGATAGTAGCGTTGATAATTTCGATGACCCGTTGGTGCGGGTGTACCGAGCCTGGTGTCCTGGCGAATCCATAGAAGAAATTTTGGGTCGTGTCCCCTTGGCTTACAGCCACGTTTTGGTTTGCCGGACCCATAATTTGAAACGATATGCTGGCCTTCTTTCACGTCTCCATCGAGAGCATGGACTTACGATCGTTTGTGACACCGAAGCGCTCAGTGTTGCCCGCACGATATCCCGTGCCGAGATCCTCGGCCGACCGTACGACGACGAGGAGGTAAAGGCGCTCGTCTGGAACGAAGTCCAGCCAAGTTCGATTGTTTCGGCCTATATTGTTGTTAATGAGACGGACAAGTCATTGATTGAAGCCGCGGGAATTGAGGCGGTCACCGTGATTGGCCATGTCAGTTCGGAAATGCCAGTAACAGATGCAGGCTTTGACAAGCGTCGGAATGTATTGAGCGTGGGCCCAGTTTATGAAGCGGGAACTCCAAATCATGACGCATTGGACTGGTTTGTTCAGTCGGTTTGTAGCCATCTAGATCTGACTGGGCATCGGCTGGATGTCGTCGGGTATTGGAACGAGAGTTGCGTGGATCGCATCCTGAATCGGGCCAATTCAGTTATTCCAAAGTTTGTAGGCCGAGTTTCGAATAGCGAGTTGAACGTCTTCTATGCCAATGCAAGGGTGGCTATTGCACCGACGCGGTTCGCCGCAGGGATCCCCCTTAAGGTGATCGAGGCGATGACCGCAGGTGTTCCGGTTGTGATGACAGATCTTCTGGCGCGGCAGCTTGGAATTGTCGATCACGGAGGTTTTGCTGTTGCGGTGAGGGATGACGATGGTCGGGATTTTGCCATCAAGCTCTCGGCGCTATTGCAGGACGAAGATCGGTGGAATGACGTTCGAAGCTGCCAGCTGAAGTTTGTTTCGGAAAGATATGACAGTCGCTGCTTCGGCACGCAATTTGCCGCGGCGATGACCTTCTTGCAGCCTTTGTCAGTTCGTGGAGGGTCTTGATATGGCCGGGAAAGTTCGAGCCAAGTCCGATCTTGACCGTTGGGTTCATTTCGCGGGTGATCCCGAGCGGCCCGGACCATCTTTTGAGGCCTTTTCGGCCAGTTTACCGCCTGTCGAAAGCCGGCTTCCTTGGACAGGGGAGCGTTGTACCCGGGATGCGAATTCTGAAGTGCTGGTTGAGCATTATCATCGGTACGCGATCGCCCAGCGGTTTGCACACGGGAAGACCGTTTTGGATGTCGCATGTGGCGAGGGATATGGATCGTGGCTGTTGTCTCGTGTCGCTTCCAAGGTCACAGGTCTCGACAGCAACGAGGCGTCTGTTTTGCATGCTCGGCGTTCCTACGGTGCGCCGAATTTGTCCTTCGACGTTGCGGATGCTGAGAAGTTGCACGACGTGACGGGTCCCTTTGATCTCATCGTTTCGTTCGAGACACTCGAGCATATCGTCAACCAAGAGGCCTTTCTGGAGGCCTGTGCTGGAATGCTTTCACCGACAGGCGTTCTTTTGATCAGTTCCCCGGACCGTGAGGTTTATCGTCGGGGAGAGGAACCAAATCCGTTCCACAAGAAAGAATTGTCACGCGCTGAATATGTGCGTGCTTTGCAGAAGCATTTTCAGCATGTTAGCGTCTTGGATCAGGTGAGTCTTTCGGGATCGCTTATACAATCGGATGCCGCCAGAACGTGGGGCGGCGCAATTGCGGTATCGTCGGAGGACCAGATTGCTCTGGCAAGTTCCGTTCAGAAGGCGCCATATCTTATTGCTCTTGCCTCTCGGCGGCCCATTGACTCCGTTCCAGCAAGTTTCTGTGCGGATCTGATTTCCACTCCAACTGGGGCCCCTGTCGAGTTTGAGATGTCGGAAAAACTTTCGCTTCTGACCAGGCAATGGGAGGAGCTTCGGTCTGCGTTGTACACATTTGCCGAGGATGCGATCCTTCAATCCAATCAGATCGAAACAGGGAGTAACGACCGGGAAGTCGTGTTGAGATCAGGGTTGCGGCAGGTCATGAATAAGGTGATTGCGAGCGCCCCGGTGGTGTCTGCGACCGAGCAACAGCGTATTGAGAGGGTCGAGACCGTCTGGGGCCGCGATCTGCCGGCCGAGGTTGAGCTGCAGTGGTCCAAATATCCGATGTCCCATCCAGTGGTGCGCAGGGCGTTGAATATTCGGGCGACCGGATCGGCTGTGAGCGATGCTTACACGGATCTTCCGCGGATGATTGCCGAGCATGCCTCGTTTCCGATCCGGCGTGCGGCTGGCCTTTGTTGCGGGGCTGGTGGTCTTGATATCCGGTTGAGTCAGATGAAGTTGTTTGAAGAGTGTGTTGCAATTGATCTGGCCTCGCGGGCGATTGATGCTGCGCGCCGCGCGGCGGCAGAGGCGGGTGTTACCAATGTTCGGTTTGATCGGCGCGATTTGATCCGGGAAGGTATGGGCGTGACAGATCTTGATCTGGTCTACGCCCATCAAGGGATCCATCACATTGACGAGCTGGAAACGTTTTTAGACAGTGTCGTTTCGGCGTTGCGGCCCGGTGGTCTGCTGCATCTTCATGAATTCGTCGGACCGGACCGTTTTCAATGGTCCGACTTGCAGCTTGATGAGATGAACCACTGGCTTGCATCCTTGCCGGATCACTACAAGGTGACGACTGATGGACATATCAAGGACAAAGTAGGGCGCCCGACGATCGCCGAGATGATGGCTTGGGACCCGACAGAATCTGTCCGGTCCTCCGCCATCTTGCCGCTTGTCAGTGAACGGTTTGATATCGTCGAGAAGCGTTTGCTTGGCGGCAATCTGCATATGATGGCCCTTTCGTCCATTGCACATAATTTCAAACCAGATGATCCCGAAGCAACCCGCTATCTTGAGGTATTGCTAGACCGTGAGATGGAATTGATAGAGGGCGGTCTTGCGACGAGCGATTTTATGGTTCTACTCGCGATCCGCCGGTGAGGCGCTTTCCTTGTTGGGTCGGTTCAGGGAAAACGTCCTTTTCGTCAGGCGGTTGGTCTGGACGTGATGAGTTTGTTTTCTTCGGTCTAGAACCAAAGGACCTGTGCCGGTTTCGTTCCGGTCTCCTGGATGGCGAGTAATGCTCTCAAATCACCGGAACAGAACCGGTGCAGGTCCAAAGTGAAACAGAAGAATATGGAGCGGGTGAAGGGAATCGAACCCTCGTATTCAGCTTGGGAAGCTGCTGCTCTGCCATTGAGCTACACCCGCGATGGGCGGTGGGGTAAGCCATGCCGGCCCCGCCGTCAAGCGGGGCTGGCGGGGTTTTGTCAGGGCTGCGCCACCGTCACTTCGGTTCGTTCCCCCTTTTTGACGCTGGCTTGGCCTTCGGCTTTCATCTCGCCCTGCACAGCTTCGATCACGTAATCGCCTTCGGGCAGGGTAAAGGACTGCTCGGTGGCATAGTCAAACCCGACCTGCTTGCGATAGCCGTTGATGTCGGCCTTGGCTTCGAACACTTCGATCGAGTTTGCCCCGGGGGCGGTGACCGCCAGAATGCCGGCATTCAAAATCACCGAGACATTCACACTTTCACCGGTTTTAACGGTAAAGGGGGCTTCGGCAACGGCGGCACCCTGGCTGACCACAGCCACATAATCACCAGCCGAAAGTTCGAATGTCGACGCGGGCCCGTAGCTGGTGGTCAGACTTTTTCGCGTCCCGTCGATCGACTTTTTCGCCTCAAAGATTTCCACCGAATGCTGCGTATTCTCCATCAGCAGCCCTTCGGCATAATAGGCATCAACCACCGCGATCCCCGAGGCGATGATCACATCGCGTTCCAATTGCTGTCCGGCGGACAGGGTCAGGGTTTCGGTCACGTTGGCCGTGCCGATTGTCCCGATCAGCGTGACATCGCCTGCGGGCAGGTACAGCCGGGTGGTGCCATAGCTGGTGGTGTCGATGCCAGAGGTGGTTGTGAAGTTCAAAGCTGCGGCGTCGCTAACCTCGGCCCCTTCAGAGGCTTTGGGATGCAAGATCACCCGGGCCGCGTTCAAAATGATTTCAGGGGCGGCCAGAGAATCGGCGGTCAGGGTCAGATCTGATTCCTGCGTGACCGTATCGAGCGTGGTGATCAGGCGGTATGTGCCCGGCTCGAAATAGATTTTCGGATCGTTGTATTCGGTCGTCAACCTTTCGCCGGTGCTGCCATCGGCGTTGATGGCATGAATTTCCCAAGCAACCGAGGAGTTGTCTTCGGGTTTAGCGATGCCCGGGGCCAGCAATGCCGTCGGCGCGAAGTTCACCTGAAGCGGGGCAGGGGGTGCCGGTTCGGCTTCGGGAACGGGGGCGGCCTCGATCACTACAGATTGCAGGGCCATGGTCAGCCCCTTCAGATCGGCTGCTGTAAGGTATTGGCCGCCGGTGTTGGTCGCAAGGCAGGCCACTTGCTGGCCCTCTTCCTCGGTCAAACCAAAGCCCACCACATGGGCGGTGAAATCAACGCCAGACGCCTCCAGTTCGGTGCCAAGGGCGCAAGGATCGGCGTTGCAGGTTTCGATGCCATCAGTGATCAGGATGACCGTGGCCTTTTCTTCGGTTGATCGCAGTTCGCTGGCGGCTTGGCGAACGGCATCGCTCAAGGGGGTTTTGCCCAGAAATTGCAAGTTGGCGGCGGCATCGGAAATTGCCTGTGCCGTGCCCGCCGCGGGCGGAACGATCAGTTCGATATCGGCGCAAGAGCCTTTTTCGCGGTGGCCATAGGCGATCAGGCCGAGTTCTGTATCGGCGGGGATCGACTGCAACACGTCGTTCAGCGCCTCGCGCGCGATTTCAAGTTTTGCGCGGCCGTCAATCTGGCCCCACATCGAACCGGAGGCGTCCAGAACGATGATTGATCGGCCATCGGCATGGAGTTGCAAGGGAAGCAGGGCAAGGGCGGCGGTGAAAATAAGGGACGTCAATTTCATCGGAAAGCAGACCTTATACTGAAAAGGGATCGACCTTGTGGGCGGCGGTGAAAGGTTCACGCCCCCACGCGCGCTATAAATTACGGAAAGTTTAAACGTCTAATCTTGCGAAAATTGATGGGTTTGGCCCGGTGTTGGTCTTTCAGCTTAAGGGCAGGTGCCCGCAAAAGCAAAGGGCCTTCAGAGATTTTCTGAAGGCCCTTTCACGGCGCATGGTGTGTGCTGTTGGGGAAAATTGACAGGCCATGCGCCGTGGTGACAAGGCGGAGGATGAGGTCTCCGCCTGCACTCGAAGATTACATCTTGGGCATCAAGACGGTATCGATGACATGGATCACGCCGTTGGATTGCACCACGTCGGCGATGGTGACGGTCGCCTTGTTGCCCATGCCATCGGTGATAAAGACCTTGCCATCTGACGAGGAGAGCGTGAATTCGCACCCGCCAACGGTAGTGACCTTGTGCATCCCGCCGTCCGCATTGACCATGGAGATGACATCTGATGCCATGGCCTTGGCGGCGACCACGTGGCAGGTCAGGATCTTGACCAGCATGTCCTTGTTTTCTGGCTTGAGCAGATTTTCAACGGTGCCTGCGGGCAGTTTGGCGAAGGCTTCGTTGGTGGGGGCAAAGACGGTGAAGGGGCCCTCGCCCATCAAGGTATCGACCAGGCCCGCGGCTTTGACGGCCGCCACCAGCGTGGTGTGATCGGCTGAATTCAGGGCGTTTTCGATGATGTTCTTATCTTCGAACATCGCAGCGCCGCCGACCATTGGATTTTCGGCATAGGTTGCGCCAGCGGTCAGGGCCGCGAAGGCAACGGTGGCAAGGAACAGTTTCATGGGTCTCTCCCGGGTGATGAAGGCAAGACCGTCTTGCCTTTCAAAGGGGAAACGTGGGGAAAGGCGGGGAAGTTTCAGCGCTCACGCGTCTGTGATCGGGCAGATCATATTTTTTCCAGCGGGCCCAAAGCCAGAACCGGGCCAGTGGGCGACCCTGTGGGTGATCCGCCCGCAGGTTCCAAGGAAACGGCCAGAATCATGCCGGGTGCCAGGGTGGCGGGCAGGCCCAGCGGGTCCGGCCCAATCAACCCCAAAGAAACGGGCGCGGCATTGCCCACGATCAACCAAAGTTCATGGCTTTGCGTTTCGTTGGGCGCTGGCCCTGTCAAGGCAAGGGAAATCCCAGCGTCAGAGACCTGCACCAGATAGCTGACCGGGCTGTCATTTGCCGCAAGCGTGGCGGTGTAGGTCGGGGTAGGAGAGGCGTTGTAGAAAAATACCGACACTAAAATCGCCGCAAGCGCCGCGCCGCCAAAGGCCAAGACCGTCGCCAGCCAGGATTTGCGCGGGGCAGGGGAAAACAAGCGCGTTTCGATCCGTGACAACACATCGGCCGACGGGGACACAGGCACCGCCGTCTCGGCCAAGGGAAGAAGGCGGTTTTCCCAGTTTGCGACCAAGGCCGCGAAACCGGGATCAAATTTCACGCGGTTTTCGGCGGCGATCCGATCTGCAAGCGACAAGACGCCCAAAACATATTCGGCGGCGAGAAGATCATCGTCATCGGGGGGAAGGGGCGCCGTCATTGGTCCATACACTCCCGCAGGGAAATCAGACCGCGCCGCAACCACGTGCGCATGGTGTTCAGCGGGACATTGAACCGAAGGGCCAGATCCTCATAGCTCAGCCCATCAAGATACGCACCCTTCACGGCCAAGGACCGATCGGAATCCAGCGTATCGAAGCAATCTTGAATCCGCCGCGCCTCGCCTTTGGCAACAAGACGCTGATCTGCGCGCAGGGCAGTATCGACGATTTGAGTCAAAGCCTCGTCGCCTTCGGCCAAAGGCGGGCGGGCCCGCAAACGATCAATGGCCAGATTGCGCGACAATGTGACCAGCCAGCCCAAGGCCGACCCGCGATCTGGGTCGTATTTGGCGGCGCGAAGCCAGACACGGGTGAAAACTTCTTGCAAGGCATCCTCTGCATCCGCTCTTTGACCCAGCATACGGATCAGGACGCCCAAAAGTTTCGAGGAGGTCAGGGCATATAAATCACGAAAGGCCGCACGGTCTTGCGCGGCGATGCGTATCAATAGGCGAGCGGCAGGATCTTCCATATCCCTATGGTAGCGGGCCGGGGGGATTTGTCACCCCCCGGGGCAAGGATTATCCGCGCCGCCGCCGACCGCCGCGATCTCCGCCAGAGCCTGACGTGTTGAACGACACATCGGGCAGGGAGACGACCTTGGACAATTCTGGGAAGGTGTCGACGGCATTAGGAATGGCCGAAGCATTGACGAAATGCTCTTGAAAGCGCGGCTCGATCGCTGTTTCAACCTTGTGGATCTGGTGAACCGTCGCCTCGATCGCATCGCGGGCCGCGCGGTTGCACAGGGCAATGCGCGCGCCCGTACCCGCCGCATTGCCCGCCGAGGTGACCATGTTCAGCGGGACATCGGGGATCATTCCCAGAACCATGGCGTGTTTTGGGCTGATATGGGCACCGAAGGCCCCTGCGAGAGTGACCCTGTCGACGGTGGCCACGTTCATTTCGTCCATCAGCAATTTTGCGCCGGCGTAAAGCGCTGCCTTGGCCAACTGAATTGCGCGAATGTCGCCTTGGGTGACGGTAATCCGCGGGCCGCCTTCGGCTGTTCCATCATGCAGAACATAGCAATGCGTGCGACCCTCGGCCTCACAGCGCAAAGTGCCGGTTTGATCGGGGCCGCCGATCAGCCCCCCCTGATCCACAAGACCGGCCATGCGCATTTCGGCCACCGCCTCGATGATGCCCGATCCGCAAATCCCCGTGATGCCAGACCCAGAGGTTGCGGCGGCAAATCCCGGATTGTCCGACCACAGATCAGACCCGATAACACGGAACCGCGGTTCTTTTGTGATCGGATCGATTTCCACACGTTCAATCGCACCGGGGGCCGCCCTTTGGCCCGAGGAAATCTGCGCGCCTTCAAAGGCCGGGCCCGTCGGCGACGAGCAGGCCAAGACACGCGTTTCATTCCCCAGCAGCAATTCGGCGTTGGTGCCAACATCGACGATCAAGACCATGTCTTTGGATTTGCTGGGCTCTTCCGACAACGCGACCGCAGCGCAATCGGCGCCAACATGGCCAGCAATACAGGGCAAGACATAGACACGGGCGGAATCGTGAATGTTCGACAGGTCAAGTTCAGAGGCGTTCAACGTCATGCTGCCCGAGGTCGCAAGGGCAAAGGGCGCTTGGCCCAGTTCGACCGGATCGATGCCCATCAAAAGATGGTGCATGACCGGATTCATCACGAAAACCACTTCATAGATCGATTTAGGATCAATCTTTGCCTCTTCGGCAATGGATTTGGCCAAGGCATTGATCGACTCGCGCACGGCGCGCGTCATTTCTACGTCGCCGCCGGGGTTCATCATCGCGTAAGAAACGCGGCTCATCAAATCTTCGCCGAAACGGATTTGGGGGTTCATCAACCCCGATGACGCCAGCACCGTGCCATCTTCAAGATTACACAAGTGCGCGGCGATGGTGGTTGACCCAAGGTCGATGGCCAGCCCGAACAGGCCGCCTTCGTGAAAGCCGGGAAAGACATCCAGAATGCGCGGCGCGGCGTCGTGATTTCCCTTGTTCACGACCACGGTCACCTTCCAGGCCCCTTTGCGAAGCGCCGGTTGAAGGCGGCGCAGGACGGGCAGGGTGGTGATGGGCTGTTCAATTTGCCACTGGTCGCGCAAGGCCAGTTGAAGCCGTTCGAAATCGCCCGTGGGTTCGTGCATGTCCGGTTCGGCAACTTCGACGAAATAGCTGCGGGTCGCCGGGTCCATTACAATATCGCGCTGGGTTGCCGATTTGCGGATCACCTGCTTGTGCACCTGGGATTCGGGCGGCACATCCACCACAACATCGCCCATCACACAGGCCTGACAGCCAAGACGGCGGCCCGGCAACATGCCGCGTTTGGACTTGTAGCGTTCTTCGACGGAATTCCACGGCGTCAAGGCATCGTCATCAACAGTCACGCCATGCTTGGAAAACTCGCCATAGCCCGGGCTGATCTGACATTTGGAACAGATGCCACGCCCCCCACAGACCGAATCAAGATCAACGCCCAACTGTCGGGCCGCCGTCAAAATCGGCGTTCCAACGGCAAAGCGGCCGCGTTTGCCTGAAGGGGTAAAGATGACGAGGGCTTCTTTGGACATTGGATACTCCTGCGCGCTACGTGGTTTTAGGCGCTGGCTGGGCAGGTTCAATGCCTGTTTGCGTCATTTGAAGGGATGGTTGCGGCTTTGGTTTGCCCAAGGCGCGGATTGTGAACGGATTTGCGCCGCGGCCGGTTTCGTGCAGGCCGGACAACCGTATAGGTGTGCCGAGACGGGTGCTCAGGCGCGCGTGCGAGGCAACGTTGGCCGCCCCGCACCACAAACCAAGGTCAGGCGCGACCGCGGCGGCCGCCTCTGCGGCCCCCCGCCGATGACGTCGCCGCAGCAGAGGCTTCTGCAAAGGACAAGCCGCCTTCGACGGCCTCAAGAATTTTCGAAAACTTGATCCACTCGCCCCCGTTGGCATCGTGATTCATCAGCATGTTGGCGGCGCGAATGGCCTCCATCTCAACCTGGCGAACCGGGTTCATGATGGCCGAGGTCATGCCCGCCGAGATGGCCATTGGCAAGAACGCCGCATTCACGCCATGACGCTGCGGCAGACCGAACGAGATGTTCGAGGCGCCGCAGGTGGTGTTTACGCCCAATTCGTCGCGCAAGCGGCGGACCAGAGCGAAGACTTGCTGTCCGGCACTTGCCATCGCGCCGATGGGCATGACCAAGGGGTCAACCACAATGTCATGGGCCGGAATGCCGAAATCTGCCGCGCGTTGAACGATTTTTTTGGCCACGGCAAACCGCACGTCCGGATCTTGGCTGATGCCGGTGTCGTCGTTCGAAATGGCCACCACAGGAACATTGTACTTTTTGACGAGGGGCAGCACGAGTTCCAGACGCTCTTCCTCGCCGGTGACGGAGTTGAGCAGCGGGCGGCCCTCACAGGCCATCAGGCCCGCCTCAAGCGCGCCGGGGACCGACGAATCGATGCACAGGGGCACGTCAACCACGCCTTGGATCATTTCGATCAGCGCTTTCATCAGCGGCGGTTCGACGAAGTTGTTGTCGGCATAGCGGGGATCTTCGGCCATCTTGTTGGTAAAAACGGCCCCCGAATTCACGTCCAGAACGGTCGCGCCGCAGGCAACTTGTTCCAGCGCATCGCGCAGCACGGTTTCGAAGTTTCCCATCTCCAGCTCGGCCGCAAGTTTTTTGCGGCCCGTCGGATTGATGCGTTCACCAATCACGGTAAAGGGCTCGTCAAAGCCAATAATGACTGTTTTTGTCTTTGATTCCAGTACTGTGCGGGTCATTTTTAAACCTATCTCTTAAGCTGCGTTTGCAGGCTGGCCCGAAGCGCCGCCGTTGTCGGTGACCCATTGGGCATTTGTCTTGATGCCGCCCAAGGGGAAGAAATGGACCTGTTCGATGCCAAAATCGGGCTTTTTTGCCTTGTGCGCGGCAAGTTCGGCAACCACATCGGTCGGCTCGTAGGGCAACAGAAGCTTGGTTACATCCATGGCGCGTTTTTGCAAAACCCGCAACGAGGCACCCACACCGCAGGCGATGGCGAATTTGATCAGGGTCTGCAGTTTGGCCGGCCCGGCAACGCCGATATGAACCGGCAGTTTGATGCCTTCGGCCGCCAAACGGTCGACCCAGGCGATGACGGGGGCCGATTCAAAGCAAAACTGGGTGGCCATGGCCATTTTCGCATCAGTCCGCTCGCAAAAGGCTGATTTCCACCGGGCCGCTTCCATCACCATACGGTCTGAACCGTCGGGATCGATATCCTTATTGCCTTCGGGGTGACCGGCCACATGCAGGCGATCAAAGCCAGCAAAAGCATCCGTTTCAAGAAGTTGCATTGATGTCGCGAAATCGCCGACAGGCTGTGCGACGCCCCCCGCCAACAGCAGCCCCTGTGCGACGCCGACATCTTTGTACCGGGCAGTCCAGTTGTGCAACGTGGCCTTGTCCTTGATGATGCGGGCCGGGAAATGCGGCATCACATCGAAACCCTCGGCGCCGATCCGCTTGGCGGTGGCGACCATGTCCTCAATCGGGGTGCCATCGATATGGGCGATGTAAACCCGGGTTCCGCGTGGCAAGATGGCGCGAAAGTCTTCCACCTTTTCGGCTGTCCGCGGCATGACTTCGATCGAATACCCTTTTAGAAATGCCTCAATCTCCGAGGTGTTTCCGGTGGGGGCAGTGGCGGCTTCCTTGCGGAAAAAGCTCAGGGCCATGTGGGCTTTCCTTATGTACGGTCAGGCCTTTGCGGCCCATCCCTCGGCGTTGATCAGGGTTTTGAGAAGGTCGGTATCATACAAAGCATCAAGACGGGCCGCTTCGGATTTGGCGACAACATCCTGTTCGCCGTCAACGTGATACGGGTCGGCCTTGCGCCATTCTGCCAGATAGGCATCGGCATCCTTGGCGCCAATTTTCATCGCACAGCGGTCAATCGCCTGTTCAAAACGCTCGGGCAATTGCACCTTGGCGGCGCTGCGGCCCTTGCCCACAATGACCTGTGCCGGAATATCGCGCCAATAGACAACAATGACATCTGCCATGGAATGATTCCCTTTTCCGCTTTGCTGACCCGTTCTTAGCGCCCATCCGCGACAATCAGGGTCGGTTTTCGACATGGCGCGTGTTGACTGCGACCCCCGTTCAGATGCCACAGATCTATGCCAAGGCAAAACGCGCTTCCAGCGCCCGGTTCGGAAAATTCTTCATGTCCTTGATGAGGATGGACCCCTTGGCGCTGCGGGTCAGTGGCGTTTCGCTTGCCTCGTCGGGGGAACCGCTATAGCCTTGGATCCAACCACATATGGAGGGCGAATATGGCGCCCCAGCGTCCCCGAGGATCGGACGCGACAAGCCATACGGTCGAGGCCACAGATGGGGCCTTCCGTGCTGGACTTGCGACCGCTTCCTCAGAACCCGGACAGGGGCAGCTTTATGCTGCGCTTGATTTGGGAACAAACTCGTGCCGCATGCTGATTGCCCAGCCAAAGGGCAGTCAGTTTCAGGTCATCGACAGCTTTTCAAAGACGGTTCAGCTGGGGGTGGGTCTTGAAGCCTCGGGCAGGTTAAGCCGCGCGTCAATGTCACGCACCATTCAGGCCCTTCGGATCTGCCAGCAAAAGATCGAACATCATCAGGTCAAGCGGATGCGGTTGGTCGCAACCGAGGCCTGCCGCCGGGCGGGCAATGCCAAGGAATTCATTCGGCAGGTCCGGCGCGAAACCGGATTGCAGCTTGAGATTATCCCGCCGCAAGAGGAGGCGCGGCTGGCAGTTATTTCTTGCGCGCCCTTGGTGTCGGCCACGACAGAGCAGCTTTTGGTCGTCGATATTGGCGGCGGATCCACCGAACTTGTCTGGATCGACCTTTCGAAGGTAGAGCCGAAAGAGCGGTCTCGGGCGATCATGCAAATGCATGCGGGCTTCAAGGGCGACAGCGCCGCCAAGGTGGTGGACTGGATATCGGTGCCCTTGGGCGTGGCCACCTTGAAGGATCAGTTTCAAGATGTTGAAGATGATGGCGCGCGCTTTGCCCTGATGAGTTGGTTTTTCGAAGAGAATCTGGCGAGTTTTTCGCCCTATTACGCTCAGGCGCCAAGGGCGGGATTTCAGATCATCGGAACCTCGGGGACGGTGACGACGGTGGCGGCGAGTTTTCTGGGACTGCGCCGTTACGACCGTGCCAAGGTGGATGGTCTTTTGATGACCTCTGCGCAGATTGACCTTGTGATCCGTGATTACCTTGCGCTGGGGCCAGATGGGCGTAAGAACGACCCTCGCATCGGGCGGGATCGGCATACGCTGATCATGTCCGGGGCAGCGATCTTGCAGGCGTTGATGCGCATTTGGCCGACCGATCGGTTGAGTGTGGCGGACCGGGGCCTGCGCGAAGGGCTGCTTTACGCGCAGATGAGCGCGGACGGTATTTTGGAAGACGGACCAGATCTATGACGGGTGAAAAGAACACTTCGGGGCGCGGGCAGCGCGAATTGCGCGTGCGGGTGAAAACCGCCAAGGGGCGAAAGCTGTCGTCGACGCTGTGGTTGGAACGACAGTTGAATGACCCCTATGTGATCCGGGCCAAGAAAGAGGGCTTTCGCGGCAGGGCGGCCTACAAGATATCCGAGTTGGATGACCGATATGGCTTTTTGAAGCCGGGCGCGCGTGTGGTGGACCTGGGCTGTGCCCCGGGGGGGTGGTGCCAGATCGCGGTCGAGCGGGTGAATGCCCTTGGGCAAAACCCCAAGAAGGCGATTGGCACGGTGCTGGGCGTGGATTTGCAAGAGGTGGATCCCATTGCCGGAGCGGAGATTCACGTGTTGGATTTTCTGGCCGAAGAAGCGGATGGATTGGTCAAGGGATGGCTGGGCGGTTTGGCCGATGTTGTGATGTCTGATATGGCGGCGGCGTCCAGCGGGCACAAGGGAACGGACCATTTGCGCATCGTGGCGCTTGTCGAGGCGGCTTTGGCCTTTGCCTTTGACGTGCTCGACGAAGGGGGCACGTTCGTGGCCAAGGTTTTGGCCGGCGGCGCGGAAAACGAGATGCAGACCTTGCTGAAGAAGAATTTCAGGAAAGTCGCCAATGTGAAGCCGCCTGCCTCGCGCAGTGACAGTTCCGAAAAATTCGTCGTCGCGCAGGGATTTCGGGGCCGTTCGGTTGCGGTTGAGCCAGAGGGTGATGCTTGATCACGAAAAAATGAAAGGCGCCCGAATGAGGCGCCTTTTCATTGAATTTCGATCAGGATCGACCCTCAGGTCAGCCGCCCCAGGTGCGAACCGGGCCACAATCCATATGAACAAAGTTGGACCGCGAGTAGGTTCCAACGCCGCCAGCCGCGCAAACCTTGGCGGCTTTCGCCATTTGGCTGACCGTGCGCGACTTCAACCGAAGATCAGCGGCTTGGCCCTTCATGTGAAGTGAGTTCTTTGCCACCCCCTTCGAATGCGAGCGCAGCATCGCGTTTGTGGCGGGGCTGCGGTAGCCAGACAACAGCATGTAAGGCTCGTTGACATCCATCAAACGGTGGGCTGCGGCGATGATATCCATATTGCGCGGATCCATCTTGATCACTTCATCAGACCGCCAGTCGCGCATGAAGTGATTGATTTCTTTAAGAACTTCGGGAATGTACTCTCCCTCGATCCAGTAGATCGTGTCGACGGATTCCCCGGTGCGACCCGAATAAAGACGAACGCGGCGTATATCGCCAGCCCCCTTCAGGAGGCCGAACGCGTTGGAGTATGTCGGAGCTGCTACAACGGCGGTTGCCGCGAACACCCCCAGCAACCCGCGCCGCGTTAGGCTGGAATTTGGAGTAGTGGCCATTCTGATGCCTGTCCTGTCCTAGTGGTCTTCGACCGCCTTCGTCAGCGGTTCGCGCATTGTCCCCATGCAAATTGTCTTATGTCACAAACTTGCGATCCGCCAAAGTAAAGAAATGCTGGCTTCCCGAAGGATAGGGCGGAATCGGCAAGAATTCGCTAATGACAGACAGATCACAGCGCAAAGTGGCCCACGGACGGCGTGGCAACTGTGTCACATATGGCCCCCTTGCGTGCCTGTCGGCAGTTTACTTAAGCGCGAATATCCTGAAAACATCCGAGGTTAGGGCTGCCGCCTTTCTGTACACATTGTTTAAAAGGATTTCGGGATGTCTGCGCCCGTTCAAGACGGTCATTGGGGCCGATTTGCTGTGTTAAACATCGTATTATGCGCAGGGGTGGCGTGGGCAGGTCAATCTTCCGCAGCGCCTGCGGCCTTTGCGCAGGCCCTTGCAGCAGATGTGTCAGGGCACGAAAGCCTCGCCGCGTTTTACAAGACCACCGGATATGAGGATCTGTGGACAGGGCCGGACGATGGCGCACGGCGGCTGTCCTTGTTTTCGGCGATCGATCAGGCCGACATTCACGGTTTGCCCGTCGCCCGCTATGACGCCGCGGCCTTAAGGGCGGCCTTTGCGGCGGTACAAACCGAAGGCGACCGGGGGCGTCTGGAAGCGGCGATGTCTTTGGCCTACCTGCAATATGCCAAAGATCTGTCGTCGGGCGCGCTGGAGCCGCATGACATTGATGCGTCCATGAAGAGAGAGCCGCAACGCCCTGATGATACGTATCTTTTGGCCGTTGCCAAGGGCGCGGGGTTTGACCAGTTTCTGCACGATCTTCCGCCCGATCATCCTGAATATGCACGGCTGATCAAGGAAAAGCTGATCTTGCAGCAAACGATTGCCGCAGGCGGATACGGACCTGCGATTTCGGCAGATCGTCTGGATGTGGGGGCCAGCGGCACCGCTGTTGTGGCGCTGCGCGAACGGCTGCAAGCTTTTGGATATTTGGGCCCGTCAGCCAGCCGGGAGTATGACCAGAATCTGGCGATCGCCGTGCAAAGGTTTCAATCCGACTATGGTCTGCCGATTGACGGGGTGGCGGGCGAGTCGACAATTTTCGCTTTGAACGAAGAACCGATGGACCGCCTTAAGTCGGTCATCGTCGCGTTGGAGCGGATTCGCTGGATGGGCGATGCCGACTTTGGCAGCCGTCATATCTGGGTCAACCAGCCGTCCTTTACCGCGCAGATCGTGGATGACGGCAAGGTGACCTTCAACACGCGGGTTGTGATCGGCAAGAACGACGAAGACACCCGCAGTCCGGAATTTTCGGAGACGATGAAATTCCTTGTGGTGAACCCGTCTTGGTCGGTGCCACGGTCTATCACAACCAAAGAGTATTTGCCGCTGCTGCGATCCAATCCCAATGCCGTCGGGCATTTGCAGGTGATCGATGGCAATGGCCAGGTGGTTCCGCGCGGCGCCGTCAATTTTGCGGCCTATACGGCGTCAAACTTTCCCTTTGCCCTGCGGCAGGCGCCTTCTGACGGCAATGCCTTGGGCAAGGTGAAGTTCATGTTTCCGAACCCCTACAACATCTATCTGCACGACACGCCGTCCAAAAGCTTGTTTGCCAACGAGGTGCGCGCCTACAGCCATGGCTGCATTCGGGTCGGATCGCCCTTTGATCTGGCCTATGCGCTTTTGGCCAAGCAAAGTGACGATCCGCAAGCCTTGTTCAAAAGCTATCTGGATACGGGCGCGGAATCGCGGGTGGATTTGAACGTTCCTGTGCCGGTTCATCTGGTTTATTTCACCGCCTGGCCCAATTCCAAAGGCGTAGTTACCTACTTGCGCGACGTTTATGGGCGCGATGGGAAGATTTTCAACGCCCTGGTCGAGGCCGGGCTGGCACCTTTGGGCGTTCAAGGCTAATTCTGTCCCGACGATTTTGAAGGGCAGGTCATGGCGCACAGCGTTGGCGAAATAGCAGCGGCCTTGGGGGCGCAGGCGGCGGGCGATCTGGGAATCATGATCTCGGGGGCTGCGGAACCGGCCGTGGCGCGGGCCGATCAACTGGCTTTGGCGCTGTCCCCGAGCTACGGCGATCAGGTCTCGGAAGGGGCGGCGGTTGCGGCCATGGTCTGGATTGGGGCCGATTGGCAGGCCATGGGTCTTCGGGCGGCGATATTTGCCCCGCGCGGGCGGCTTGCGATGGCTGGCCTGACCTCTTTGTTGGATCCGGGCCCGCAAATTGCGGAAGGTATTCATCCGATGGCGATCGTGGATCCGTCGGCCACACTCGGCGAAGGGATCCGGATCGGGCCCTTTGTGGTTGTGGCGGCGGGGGCGGTGATTGGGCCGAAGGTGCAGATCGCCTCGCATTGCGTGATCGGGGCTGGCGCGCACATCGGATCTGGGTGCCTGATCTTGGAAGGCGTGAAGATCGGCCACGACGTGATCTTGGGCGACAGGGTGATCTGCCATCCAGGCGCTGTGATCGGGGCCGATGGATTTTCTTTCGTGACGCCCGAAAAGTCGGGGATCGAAGATATCCGCGAAACACTGGGTCAACGCGCACAGATCCGCGCGCAGGCATGGACACGGATCCACTCATTAGGGGCGGTTACGATCGGAGATGATGTGGAAATCGGGGCCAATGCCACGATTGACCGCGGGACGATCCGCAGCACGCGTGTGGGTGCGGGAACAAAGATCGATAATCTGGTTCACATCGGCCACAACGTGCAGGTCGGCCGCGATTGCATGCTGTGCGGGCAAGTCGGCATCGCCGGATCGGCGCAAATTGGCAATCGGGTTGTGCTGGGCGGGCAGTGCGGGGTCAGCGACAATATTTTTGTCGGTGATGATGTGATCTGCGGCGGCGCGACAAAGATTTTCACAAATGCCCCGGCGGGCCGGGTTCTGTTGGGATCGCCCGCGGTGAAGATGGAGATTCAGGTCGAGATGCAAAAGGCCCTGCGGCGGTTGCCCCGCCTGTTCAAACGGGTGGCGGCGTTGGAAGGCGGGGCGGAGTCTGATGATGCTTGAGGCCGAGATCGCCGAGATTTTCGCCAAAGTGGGACAGATCGATGCGGCCCAATTGACACCAGCGACGGACTTGTCGGATCTGGGTTTGGACAGCATCAGTATGGTCGAAGTGATGTTCGCGGTCGAAGAACGGTTCGATGTATCCATCCCCTTTGCCGCTGACCTTGGGCCGCTGACTTTTGGAGGTTTTGTGAGCCAGATCGCCGATTTGGTGCAGGCGCGCGGATGAGGCGGGTTGTGATCACCGGCGCAGGCACGGTGAACCCTTTGGGACACAATCTTGTACAGACGTACCATGCGTTTCGTCAGGGCCGCTGCGCGATTGGTCCGCTGGATCTGCCCGAGATGGACCGATTGTCGATCAAGATCGGTGCTGCCGTCAAAGGCTGGCAGCCTGATTTTCCCCCGGCACTGATGGGTTTGTGCGATCGCTCCACGTTGATGGCGCTGTCTGCGGCGGCCGAAGCGGTAGAAATGGCGGGGCTGCGGCTGTCAAAGGATGAGGCGCTTGACGCCGGGGTGATCATGGGCACGGCTGGCGGCGGGCACATGACAGGCGAAGCCGCGTACCGCGCGGTATTCGCCGAAGGGAAGAACCGGGTTCATCCCTTTACCGTTCCGCGTCTGATGAACAATGCCTCGGCCAGTCAAATCGCGATTGCGCAGGGGCTGAAGGGGCCGGGGCTTGCCGTGTCGACGGCCTGCGCAAGTTCAAATCATGCCATTGGACTGGCGTTTCAAATGGTGGCTTTGGGTCAGGCCGAAGTGATGCTGGCCGGCGGAACCGAGGCGATGCTGGATTTTGGCGGGATCAAGGTTTGGGAGGCGCTGCGGGTTCTGTCGCCGGTTGGGTGCCATCCTTTCGCGGCGGACAGAACCGGCATGGTTCAAGGCGAAGGGGCGGCGGTTCTGGTGCTTGAAACGCGCGAGCGGGCCACAGCGCGCGGCGCAACAATCTTGGCCGAAATTGTCGGTTTTGGGATGAGCACGGATGCGGCTGACATGATTGTTCCGCAGGCCGACGGCGCCCTGCGTGCCATGGGTCAAGCCCTGCGGCAGGCGGGGGTGCGGCCCGGTGATGTGGGCTATGTCAATGCACATGGCACCGGCACAAAGGCCAATGATACGGCCGAAGCGGCGGCCCTGAACCAGATTTTCGGGGCGTTCGGGGTTCCCGTCTCGTCCACAAAATCAGCGCATGGGCACCTGATCGGCGCGGCCGGCGCGGTTGAGGCGTTGGCCTGTCTTTTGGCGCTGTCGCAAGGCGTTATTGCAGCGACGGTGGGGGGGCATCCAGCCGATCCCACCTTGGAGCTTGACCTTGTGACCGGCAATCCCCGGCCGTGCCAGATCGATTTCTGTCTGTCTAACAGCTTTGCCTTTGGCGGTTTGAATGCCGTGTTGTGCTTTGCAAAACCTTGATGGGGCACGGGGTTTGACCCATGCCCCAAGCGATCGCCTGATTTATGGCGCGTTCGCGGCCGTCACGGCGTCATATCCGTTGGTAAAACCCTTCAACGACATCGTGACGGGCACCTTTTGATCCGGGGCGCCCGCCGGAACGATCGTCAGTGTCGCAGCCGCCCCATTTTTCATCTGTGAGATCTGATCCGCAGAAAACCCAACCCGCGCCACGCAGCCATCCAGGCCGCAGACCGTGTAGGGATAGATCATCTCGCGGTTGGTATCGACGGCAATGGCCAAATTCGCTGACAACAGCGTATCCAAAGGCACCAAGATGGCCGCACCGGCAACCGCCTGAGAGCCTTCGGGCAAATTGAAGATGGATATTTCGGCCGTTGGATTGCCATCCGCAGATTTGAGCAATTGGTACAGGCGGCAGGGGTCTTTGCCTTCAGCGGCTTTCAGGCACCGAAGTTCCCAAAGATCAAAGGTTCCGGCCAAATACAGATCGCCCGTGGCAGCCGTCTCTTTGGTTTTCAGTTCAGGCGCCGCGTTGGCCGTCGTGCCCATCGACAAAGTTGGATCGGCGGGTGCCGTGGCATCTTGGGCGAACACAAGTTGGGCCGAAAACGCGACGGCAGTGGCAAGCGAAATGCGTGAAGCAAATTGGCGCAAAGTCGACATGAACAGATCCCTAATGATTTGACGCCTCCTAGCACGGCGCAAAGGCCAAGTCAGGCGCAAATTGGAGCGGGGCGTGACAAAATTATCGACACCTTTGGGACGAAAAAGCAAAAAGGGCCGAGTAACCGGCCCTTTTCGTTGACTTTTTTGCTCCCTGTCGGACTGGCCGACTTTATGCAGCAGACCGTACTGAGGTTTCACAAAGCCGTCAACATGATTTGCTTGGGCTGTTTTTAGGATTCGATTGAAAAAAAGCCGCGCCTTTGAACGGGCGCGGCCAGTCATAACAGGGAGGAAGTCACAACCGGCTGCAGATCTGCGCAACCGATAAAATCAGGATGGCATGACAAGGTTAAGAATGTATTTTGGGGGCGTGCGCCGAGGTTTATTTTGCCGCAGGGCGCCGGTTTTGTGCGTGAATACAGGGAATATTGGGTGATGTCTGACGCGGTTTTCGTGGGTGGCGGCGGTGAAGGTTACGGCGTGCCACAAACATTGTTGTTGAAATACGGGAACCGCCACGGGCTGATTGCTGGGGCGACAGGAACGGGAAAGACCGTTACACTTCAAGTACTTGCTGAAGAATTTTCATCTGCGGGCGTTCCTGTCTTCGCCGCCGATGTCAAAGGCGATCTGTCGGGCGTCGCGGCGGCAGGAAGCGCGTCGCACAAGTTGCACGAACCCTTTTTGGCGCGCGCAAAGACAATCGGTTATGAATTGGTCTATGAACAGTTTCCGATCACCTTTTGGGATGTTTTCGGAACCCAAGGCCATCCGATTCGCGCCACGGTGGCGGAAATGGGGCCCTTGCTGTTGTCGCGACTTCTGGAACTTTCAGAGCCTCAAGAGGGGGTGTTGAATGTTGCCTTCCGGCTTGCGGATGAAGAGCAGTTGCCGCTTTTGGATCTGAAGGATCTGCGCGCGCTTTTAACGTTTATCGCAGAGAATTCTGAAGATATCGGGCGGCGCTTTGGGTTGGTTGCCGATGCCTCTGTCGGGGCCATTCAGCGCCAACTTTTGATTTTGGAAAATCAGGGCGCGACGCACATGTTTGGCGAACCGGCGCTGGATTTGACCGATCTGATGCGGACCGATGAAACCGGGCGCGGCATGATCAACGTCCTGGCCGCAGATAAATTGATGCAAAGCCCGCGGCTTTACGCCACCTTCTTGCTGTGGATGCTGTCGGAACTTTTTGAAAATCTGCCAGAAATCGGGGATCCCGAGAAGCCGAAACTGGTCTTCTTCTTTGACGAAGCGCATCTGTTGTTCACAGATGCCCCCAAGGCGCTGGTTTCCAAGGTCGAGCAGGTTGCGCGTCTCATCCGGTCAAAGGGGGTTGGGGTTTATTTCATCACCCAAAATCCGGCCGATGTTCCCGAAGTGATTCTGGGGCAATTGGGAAACCGGGTGCAACATGCGCTGCGTGCCTTTACGGGCAAGGATCAAAAGGATTTGGCGAAAGCCGCAGAAACCTATCGGCCCAATCCCCGATTCAAAATCGACGAGGCCATTCGCGATGTCGGCACCGGAGAGGCTGTGACGTCGTTTTTGGAAAACAAGGGTATTCCGGGCATTGCAGAACGCACCTTGGTGCGCCCGCCCAAAAGCCAACTTGGCCCGCTGGATCTTGCGCTGCGCGCGCAAATCATCGCCGCCAGCCCCATGACAGCGAAATACGCCACCGCGATCGACCGTGACAGCGCCTACGAGCGGCTGCGTGGACGTGCGGCTTCGGCGGCAAACGATGCCGCGCAGGGCGCAGAGCCTGCGGCACGTGAACCAGACGACAACCTGTCGCATGCGCGCCGGTGGGATGGCGGGACGGCGCGGCAACAGGGGTCTGCGCCGAAACCAAAGGCATCATCTGGTCGGTCGGATTCGGTTACCGAGGCTTTTACCAAATCCTTCGTCCGGCAGATCGGCACGAAAACCGGACAGGCGGTGGTGCGCGGCATCTTGGGATCGCTTTTCAAAAGCCGGTGATGAGGCGCCGATCGGCGCCATAATCGGGCCCCTTTGGCACCATAATTAACCTTTATACATAACCCTCGAACGCCATCGGGGGATTGCGTATGTCCATGTCTGCCGCAGACCAGTATCTGCTTGAAATGATGAACCGGGCCCGGTTGAATCCGGCTGCCGAAGCCGCTTTGTACGGCATCGACTTGAATGCCGGCCTTGCGCCCGGAACCATTTCGGCCGCGTCGAAACAGGTTTTGGCGCCAAATGATCTGTTGGATCAGGCCGCCACGGCGCACAGTCAGTGGATGCTGGACACCGACACGTTTTCGCATACGGGGATCAATGGAACCCAGCCTTGGGACCGGGCTGGAAATGCCGGCTATGCCTGGAGTGCGATCGGCGAAAACATCGCCTGGGTTGGCACCAGCGGGGCTTTGGATATCCAATCCTCGGTCGCGGCCATTCAGAAAAACCTTTTTCTAAGCCCGGGCCACCGCGAGAACCTGTTGAATGCGGCCTACCGCGAGGTCGGCGTTGCCGTTGAAACCGGACAATTCAAAAGCGGCGCCACCTGTAATGCGGCCATGGTCACGGAATTGTTCGGCCTGTCCGGCAGCAAGGTTTTTGTGACCGGTGTTGCCTATACCGACAGCGATGCCGACAGCTTTTACACCATGGGCGAGGGGCGCGGCGGGGTTGTCTTTTCCGCCCAAGGTCAAAGCGACACCACAGAGGCCTCCGGAGGCTATGCCCTTGGTGTTTCTGCCGGTTCGGCCGTCACGGTCAGCGGAACGGCCGGAAATCTTGGGTTCACGTGCTCTTTGCACATGAGTTTGGGCAATGTGAAACTGGATCTCGTTTCGGGCGATACCTTCTTTGCTTCGGGGACGGTTGTCTTGTTGACCGGGGTTCAGAATGTCACGCTATTGGGATTGAATGCCCTGATGGCCACGGGCACAGAGGCGGCCAATGTGCTTTGCGGCAATCAAGGCAACAACACATTGGATGGCCGTGGCGGCGATGACAAAATATCGGGCGGCGGCGGCAACGATGAAATGCTGGGCGGCGCCGGGCGGGACAATCTGACAGGTTTAAGCGGCATTGACCGGCTGTATGGCGGTTCAGAGAACGACGTTCTGAACGGCGGGGGCGGCAATGACAATCTGGCCGGGGGGACTGGTAAAGACCGCCTGATTGGCGGGGACGGCGCTGATGTCTTCGTGTTCGCCGATCAGGATGGCAAGGATACGGTGAAGGATTTCTCGGTCGCGGCCGATGATCTTTTGCAGTTGGATGATGCCATTTGGGGGGGCGCGGCGCTGTCGCGGGGGCAGATTGTTGCCCAATTTGCCAGCGTGGTGGCCGAGGGTGTGCTGATTGATTTTGGCGATGGCCAAAGCATTCTGCTGTCAGGTTTGTCCAGCACCGCAGGCTTGTCGGCGCAGATCGAAATCATCTGATCCTTTGGTCAAGCGCCCGCAACCGCAACCGCGTAATGCGGTTTTCGCGGCGGGTCAGAACCTCTATTCGAAAGCCGTGGAACAAGAAGATTTGTCCTTCTTGCGGAATCATCTGCGCCTCGTGAAGGACGAGGCCCGCGATTGTATTGGCCTCATCGTCGGGCAATGACCATTCCATCGCGCGGTTCAAATCGCGGATCGTCATCTGGCCGGGAACCTGAAAAGCGCCGTCTTCTTCTGGCTTGATGCGGCCATCGCGGTGGATGACGTCAAATTCATCGGTGATCTCGCCGACGATTTCTTCAAGAATATCTTCAAGGGTGATCAACCCTTGAAGAGACCCATATTCATCGACAACCAAGGCGAAATGCGTGCGGCGTTTCAGGAACTCGCGCATTTGTTCATCCAAAGGGGTCGTATCGGGGATGAAATAGGGCTTCATGGCCACTTTCAGCACATCAAGCCCCGCCACGGCGGCCATTCCGACCGCGGTTTCGCTGCGCATCAAACGGTCGACCTCGCGAAACAGGTCCTTGGTGTGCAAAACGCCAAGGATGTTTTCTTCGTCACCGCGAAAGACGGGCAGACGGGTGTGCGGGGCCGCCAAGACCTGGGCGATGATATCTGCGGGGGGCAGATCGGCATCAATCATCTCTATCGCCGCGCGGTGCCGCATGATTTCATCCACTGTGCGGCTGGACAGATCCAAAGCGCCCATCAACCGATCGCGATCTTCCTTTTCCATCGCGCCTTCGAAATGTCCGGTGGTGATCGCCCCGGCCAAATCGGTCCGCAAGGCGTCGCGCGCCTCGTCCGGGTTCAAACGACGGGTGATTTGGGCGAAGAAGTGATGGATCTTGGACATGGTCCCTTATCGGGCAGAAGGACCGGGCGGTTCAAGGCCGAGTTTTGGTTGACAGCGGATGGTGGTTCAAAACCAGATCGCGCAATTGGTCTTCCAGAACATGGGTGTAGATTTCGGTTGTCGACAAATCGGCATGTCCAAGCAGCGTCTGGATCACCCGAAGATCCGCCCCCCCAGCCAGAAGATGTGTGGCAAAGGCGTGGCGCAAGGTATGCGGCGTAATGCGGGCCGGATCCAACCCGGCCTTCAACGACCACTCCTTGACCAGATGGTGAAATTGCTGGCGCGTGATATGCCCCTCGATTCCAGAAGACGGAAACAAGAACCGCGACGCCGGTTTTCCCGATTTGCGGGCAAGGGCGGCCTCTTGCTGGACATGGGATATCCAAGGGGCAAGCGCCGATCGGGCCGAGTTTGTCAGGGGCACCATCCGTTCCTTGTCGCCTTTTCCGCGGACAAGAATCATGCGCGGATCGCCCAGTACCGCCGCCAAGGGCAAACCGACCAGTTCGCTGACCCGCAAACCGGTGGCGTACAGCAGTTCCATCAAGGCGTGGTTGCGCTGTTTGTCCAGATCTGTGCGGCCCGACGTTGCGGCGGCGTCAATCAGGCGCACAACATCGTCGGCCGCGATCGTTTTGGGCAAGGCCCGACTGGCGCCCGGTCCGTGGATGCGCTGTGCCGGATGGTCAGTGCGCCAACCTTCCTCATGGGCAAAGCGGAACAATTGGCGGATCGCGGATAACCTGCGGGCACGGGTGGCCTTGGACAATCCCTGCGCGTCACAGGCCACAAGATAGGTTTCGATGTCAGCGCGCTGTGCGGTTTCAAAAGACCCTTTGTGCGCGCCAAGCCAACCGGCAAAATCCTGCAGATCGCGGCCATAAGACAGCAAGGTGTTGCGTGCGGCCCCGTGTTCGGCCGCCATCGCCTCCAGGAAAGTTGAAATCCAACGATCCGGTTGCTGCATCACCCGCGTCGTTCCAAAAGCATCAGTTCCAGTGCGGTGCGGCGCGATACATCTTCCATCCCCAAAGCCCGCAGAATGGCAAGACCGATGGTCACGTCGGTCAATTGCCCCTGCACGCCCGAGGTGATGCGTTCAATCGCCGTCAAGATCAGCTCTCCAACCCGTTTTTCGTCCAGCATTTGAACAATGTCGGGCGGAAGGCTGGGCAATGTCCACCCAGCAGAAATGGCCCGCGCCATCCCGTCAGGGGTGGGCTGACCGGCAATGGTTCCGCGCGACACGGCCAAAGCAAAGGCAATTCGCGGGTCATCCGACGTGGCACCCGCTGTCAGCTTTTCATAGTCCGACGACAAAAGGGACATCTTGATCACCTCGTCCTGGGCGGGGCCCGTCAAGGATTTTGAAACCAGTCTGCTGGCAAAAAGTTCTGCAAAGACCACTTCCAGTTCAGCCGATTCCATCGCGCTGATCGCCGGGCCCAAAGCCTGCGCAATCACCTCGTTTTGGCCCGATGCCAAAGCGGATTCAAAGGTTTGAAACGCCTTGACCCTGTCCCATATGCCGCCAGAGGCCGCAGGTTTTTGTTGGGTGTAATAGCCCAAAAGCAGATTTGGCGCGATGGCGCCGGCGCGCGACAACCGTTCTGCTGCTTCAAGGCGGGCTTTCCAGCCGGTCGTTTCCGATAGGTCTGAATGGGCAAACGCCAAAGGAAGGGATGCGATGGACAAAGGCTCGCCGATGGCTTCGAACATGCGCAGATCAAGGGGGGTTACCGTTGTCGGCGCGCGCAAGGGATCAGACGTTTCTGCAATCGAGGGGTCAAGAAACCGCGTCAACAATTCAACCTCAAAGGGGGTGATCTGGTTCAACGCCTCAGCCGTTTGCAAAAGGACAGCGGCCGTTTGCCAATCGCCGCCGCGCGCAAGGCAGAAAATCCGCGCCGGAAGCGTTGGCGACAGATTTGGGCTTTGCGTCATCTTGCGGCAGGCCCGATCTTCTGCCCCCGTCAACAAGGCAATGTTGAACAACCGGCGAAACAGATTGGGCTGCTGCACATCGCCCGTCGTTTGCAAAAGGGCCATGGCCTGATCCAGCGCACCCATATCCAAAAGTTTGTCAAGCCGGCCGATCAGAAGGCGGCCTTGCGTTCCTGAATCGGCGGGCGGCGTTGCTTCGGCAAGGATCAACGTCAACAGCAAGCTTTGAAGCGCAGGAAGCGCTTCGGGCGACTGGCGGGCCATCAAGGCAAGAATATCATCGGTTTTTCCGGGGCCCCAAAGCGCCTGCGGCAAGCCGGTTTTGGCCGCGGGCAACAGACCCACCCCGTCAAGCGACGGTCTGTCCAAAGAGGTGACGGTGACGTTTTCGGGCAAAGCGTCATTGGCGAGGGGCGACGTCGTGACAGCGCCGATGACGGCCGTGTCTGTCGCACGGGGCACAGCACTCGGAGTGACCACCGAGGGCGACAACCAGTCAATGGCCGAAAGCGGCTCTTGCGCAAAAAGAGGCGCTGATCCCAAAAGAAGGTAAAGAACTGCGCAGCGGTTGAACTGCCTAAGCACCATCTAATGTCACCGGAACCCTTATTTCTGACGGCGTTGGGGAAAGATCCCCAAGATATGCATATCCTATAAGCGCTGCGAAGGCCAAGATTGCCAAAACGAAGATCAGTTTCCCAGCGCGTAACATCGTTGCTTTGCCTTTTCTTGTCGGTTGATCCGACCTTGTCTTACGTCTTACTCTGAATAGGCCGGATTATGAATATAGATATGGCATTTTGCGCAAGTTCGCGCCATTGAGAGGACAAGGCGAGATCGCGGTATTTCGGGGTTTGGCGATGAGAAGAAAAAGACCAAGGATCCAAAGGACCTTGCAAAGGCGGGGCGAACTTTGCGGCTGAAAAAGACCGTTGTGATGATTGGGATGATGGGGGCGGGCAAGACGGCCGTTGGCACCTCATTGGCGCGATTGTTGGGTGTTCCCTTTCTGGATTCCGATGAAGAAATCGTCAGAGCGGCCAATCGGTCGATCGCAGAGATTTTCGCCCGGGACGGCGAAGGGTTTTTTCGCGCGCGCGAGACGGAGGTGCTCTCACGGTTGTTGCGCGCCACGCCTTGTGTTCTGTCGACGGGCGGCGGCGCCTTTATGGCAGACACCAATCGACATCTGATTCATGAGGCTGGGGTTTCGGTGTGTTTGCGGGCCGATCTGGAGCTGTTGTGGCAAAGGGTGCGTCACAAATCGACCCGGCCGCTTCTTAGAACGGAAAATCCGCGCGAAACACTTCGCGCCCTTTACGAAGCCAGGGGGCCAATCTATGCGATGGCGGACCTGACGGTCGACAGTGAGGCGGAACTTTCCGTGGACGCAATGGCGCACCGGGTTCGCCAAGCGCTGCTGACCAGACCGGATGTTCTGGAGGCCAACTGAAAATGAAACCGATCCACCAAACCGTCCGTGTTGATTTGGGCGCGCGCAGTTATGATGTTGTGATCGGTGAAGGCGTGCTGAACGGCGCGGCCGAGGCCATGGCGCCCTTCCTGCGCCGCAAAAAAGTTGCGGTGATCAGCGATGAAACGGTGGCCTCTTTTCATCTGTCGGCCTTGCTGGCAAATCTGGACGACGCTGGCATTGAACACGCATCTTTGTCCTTGCCCTCTGGCGAAGGAACCAAGGACTGGGCCAATCTGGCCCGCGCGACAGAGTTCCTGCTCGAGCAAAAGATCGAACGCCGGGATCTTGTCGTGGCGTTGGGCGGTGGTGTGATTGGGGATCTGATCGGATTTTCCAGTGCCATCTTGCGACGCGGCGTGCGTTTCGTTCAAATTCCAACCTCGCTTTTGGCCCAAGTCGACAGCTCGGTCGGCGGCAAGACCGGAATAAACACGGCGCAAGGAAAGAACCTTGTAGGCGCCTTTCATCAACCGACCCTTGTGTTGGCCGATATTGCGGTTTTAGACACGCTTCCCAAGCGCGACCTTCTTTCCGGCTACGGAGAGGTGGTGAAATACGGGCTGTTGGGCGACGAAGCTTTCTTCACATGGTTGGAGGAGCACGGGCCGGCCCTTGCACGGGGCGATCGTGCCGCCCGCCAACATGCGGTTTTGCGGTCGGTGCAGATGAAAGCCGGGATCGTCGAGCGGGACGAAACCGAAGAGGGCGAACGCGCCTTGTTGAATCTGGGGCATACGTTCTGTCATGCGCTGGAAAAGGCCACGGGATATTCGGATCGTTTGCTCCATGGCGAAGGGGTGGCCATCGGCTGCGCCTTGGCGTTTGAGTTGAGCATGCGCTTGGGACTTTGCGCACAAGAAGCGCCCAGCAGGGTGCGCCATCATTTGAAATCCATGGGAATGAAAACCGATTTGGCCGATATTTCCGGCGACTTGCCATCGGCAGAATCGCTGATGGGATTGATGGCGCAGGATAAAAAGGTCATCGACGGGCGGTTGCGATTCATTTTGGCCAAAGCCATCGGATCGGCCTTTGTGGCCGAACACGTGCCCGCCGACGCTGTGCTTTCCGTGATGACGGACGCTTTGGCGGGCCGATAACCACGCCATAAAGCGCCAAAATTTCGTGAATCTTGAACGCCAGCCGCCCCGGTTCTCGCCCAGTCGTGATAGCCTTGGATCAAGGCTATCGGGAGACGGCGATGTTTGGTGCGACGGTGGATGTGACAGAGGCGCTTGTTGGGGCGATCGACCTTGAAGGCGTTGACCCCTATGAAAACTGGGAAAAGACCACACGCCCGGCGGGCGCCGCCGTCTCTCCGTTATGGCAACCAGTATATGTAGAACTTTTGGCCGATGCGGGCGGCGGACTTGCCGAAGCGGCGGCAACGCTGCTGGCGCAAATTTCCGCCTCTCGGGAAATCGCGGTCGACGAAACCACGCATGACATGTTGCGGTCTGTCGCATCCGGTTCCGCCCCGCGTTTGGCCGATCGCCGGTTCTTCTTTTTTCGGCCAGAGGCGGTGGCGCATCGGGCCAGTCTGGCCGCCGGGGCGGCGATTCCGGTTAAACTTTTGCACGTCGGTCCCGCGATGCCGACAGCCTTTGTGACAGATGTGGGCGCGCTGTCGGCGCCATTGGGTGCGATGGGGCAGGGGGTCGCCTCCACGGTGATCACAGGCGTGATTGATGACGTGATGGGCTTTGCCAACGAGCGGTTCCGCAAGTCACCCGACAGCACCCGGATCGAAAGGTTCTGGATGCAAGGCATGCCCGTCATCTCGGCCGGCCGGGCGGTTATCGGCGGCGAGATTGACCGCGCCGGGATCGACCGCTTGCTGCAAAGTCAAAAAGAAGAAGGGCTGGTTTATGATCGGCTTTTTCCAAAGGGCGTTTATGTGATCAAGCGGGCCCCGAGGGGAGAGCTGGGGTTGACCCCTTATGAATCCTTGAATGCACGGCCCTTTGCCCTTGCCCAAACACATGGCACCCAAGTGATGGATCTGGCCGCAGGTTGGCCCATGGGCAGCGCCCCTGCAGACCGGCCGATCATGGCTGTGGAATTGCCGCAGCTGGCCACGCTGGAGACATGGGGCGCGCGGCTTGATTTGTTCATCCTTCTGGGCTTGCAGCGGCTGTTTTATTGGGCCGATCGCTGGGCCGAGAATGGCCAGATCAAGCGGGCCCCTTTGGTTGTGAATATCAGCTATGGTGTTCTGGCGGGGCCAAAAGACGGCAGTGGGCATATGGAATCCGAAATTGCCCGCATGGTCGCCGCCCGCAATGCCGAAGGCGTGCCAACCTTCGTTGTCTTGCCGGCCGGCAACGGGTTCCGAGACAATTGTCATGCCGAGTTTGATCTTGCCCCCGGCGACACCAAAGAGGTGACCCTGCGGCTTCAGCCCGATGATCAATCTGTCAGTTTTGTTGAACTTTGGCTGGATAGCCATGACCGGGCACGGCTTTCCATCCTGCCGCCGCAAGGTACAAGGTTTGAGCGGTTGATCCTGCCATCAGACAGCATTTACGACTGGCAAGGCAGCGTTGGGGGCGGGCTGACCTTTCCCATGGCGCGGGTCTATGTCCGGCCCTATCCGGCGACAACCGATGGACAAAACGGCCGGACGCGCGTGACCATCGCCTTCTTGCCAAGTCAAAATCACGAAGTGCCGCATCAGGTGGTTCCTGCGGGTGCCTATACCCTGTCTTTGATGAACGATTCCGCCCGGCCTCTTGGCGTGCAAATCGAAATGCAGCGCGATGAGACGCCCCCAAGTTTTCCGGCTTGGGGCCGTCAGGCCTATCTGGATCATGCCTTGGCCCATGGGTGGGATCCGCAAAAGGCAGATTATTCTGCTCCCGAATCCGGCTGTGCGGTCACCCGAAAGGGAACCCTGTCCGGCTATGCGACCCACAGAACCCCGGGCGTTATCGTGGTCGGGGCGGGTTTCGATCGGGACGCTTTGGCACAGGCCGCGCTTTATTCGGGGTCCGGCCCCACCCCAGGCCGGGCGCGGCCAGATGTGTCGGTGGTGGCGGAAGAGACAAGGGTTCATGCCGGCGTTATGGCCGCCGCAACCCTTTCTGGCGGTGTGACGCTGTTTTCCGGAACATCAAACGCGGCGCCGCAAGTGACGCGCGCCCTTGTCGGCGCTTTGGCGGGCAGTCCGGGAATAACGGCGACAAATCTGGCGATGGCCGATCTTCCAGACGGCAGGCTTATGCCTGGCCCGGATGATCAGTTGGGCCCGGTCATGCTGCCCTATCGTCTGCAACAGGGCCGCCCATCCCGCCGAATGCGCTCTTGATCGGCGCAAGCCGGCGAAATCCGGGCTTTTCGCGACCTTGGCTGTTACCACCATTCCTTTTGGGCCATGGCCCAAAAGGTGCCGAAAATTGACGTTTCGGGACGCGCCTGCGCGGGCAGCGCAATGTCATTCGGCAAAGCCGTGCCCAGCCAATCCAAGGTGAAATCGCCATCGATCTGGAAATCGGTCACCTCGGCCACATTGACCATCGCGCGGAAGGGGCCCGCTGCAGGGGTGGGGTCAACCCCGAAGGCCAGACCGTAAACATATTCTCCCAGCAGGCAGCCCATCAGCGCGCCGGCGGCAGAATCTATGGGAAAATGCACGCCCGCCACCGTACGGTTGGACGCAATGCGATGCGCCAGCCGATACAGCTGAGCGGAGCGCGACACACCGTCTTTTGGGCCCTTTCCCGTCATCAAGCGATGAAGGATCGTCGCAGTCAGAAAAGCCTCGGTCGAATGGCCCGAAGGAAAGGCCGAATGGTCCGGCGTTTGCACGATGGGTTGAACTTCGCGCGAAAAATCAATCGGGCGCGGCATGCGGCAAAGATGTTTAACCTTCAGTTCCACATGAATGGCCAATCGCACGGCCGCTTCCACAATTTCAAGGCTGCGCAAACGGCGCTGGTCATCCAGAAAGGCGACGGCGCCGAAATACGACAAGATATCGTCTTGCTGGGTGCTGATCTCGGCCAACCGGTCATCGCGCAGATCCGCATAGGTGCGCAACCATTTCAGTTGCCGTTCCATTTGGGTCAAACTCGGGCGTTGAATTTCAAGAAAAGGCGCGCCCGCCCCCTGCGTGTGAAGCCTTGCAAGCCCGTCTTTGGGTGCGCCGCCCGGATCGCGATCATACCCAACCTTTATGCCTTCAACCAACTCATGATCCAGCATCAAGGCGCGGGTGCTCAGGCGAAGGTAGGTGATCTCGCTTGGGGCGGTGCCAAAACCGCTTGCCACGGTCGTGGCCGGGTCTTTTGCGCCGTTCCAATATCCGGCAATCCCATCTCTGGAGGACATCAAACCAGAGGACAGCAGCGACGAATCTTCGCCCCCCGCATGATCCAGCATCGGCGATCCCCCAGAGCGCCCTGATCTTCCTGAACGTCCTGACCGCCCCGATCTTCCTGACCGCCCTGATCTGCCTTCAGCACTCATCAAATCTCTCCGCTTTATACCCCTTCAGGTAGACTTAGAGAATCTTGTTGGTCAACCATGACGTGATGGGATAATAGTTAATTTACGGTCCATTCACGTTTGTATTTTGGTGCTTGATCTGGGCCCGACGAAGGAATGCGTTATTTCACCATAGGCTGTAATTGAGGTGAAAAGTGAGTGGTGCGGCAGAGCAAGGTGCGGGGCGGGTCAGAGTTTTTCTGACAGGAAGTTTCCGGGTGGAAACGTCTGATGGCCGCGATTTGACACCCAAATCAGCCAAAAACTGCGGTCTTCTGGCGCTTTTGGCATCCCATACCCAATCCAGACGATCCCGGTCGTGGTTGCAATCTCGGCTTTGGAGCGATCGTGGGCGCGAGCAGGCTTCGGCCAGTTTGCGCCAGGCGCTTAGTCAACTCAAACGGGGTTTGGGGGATCACGGCGCCTTGTTGATCATCAGCCGTGCCTTTGTCGCCTTGAACCGGGATTTGATTGATGTGGTGCGCGACCCTGCAGCCGAATTTCTGGAAGGACTTGATCTGCGCGATACCGCGTTTGAAGATTGGGTCCGATCCGAGCGGCGTTTGCAAAACGCCTCGGCCGCTGACCCGCAAGCAGAGGCCGCGCCAAGCCTTGATCTTCCGCATTTGCTGCGGTCCGATCTGATCCGAAACGTCTTTGTTCAGGCCGTCACGCTGGTTCCGGGCCCAGAACGCCTTTTTGAAGACCTGTTTATCGATTGCTTTGAACGATGGGTGTCCGAAGCCCTGATTTGCCAAGTTCACCGGCGCGCGCCCGACGGCCCTTCGGGCAATCCGATTGTGGTGGGCGTTCAAGCCTATCCTGCGGGGGGCCGGGGCTTTGGCCTGCGGATTTCCATGGAAGAGGCGAAAACAAAGCGCTCCCTTTGGTCGGGACGCAAGGTGATAGAGGCCCACGGCGCCCCTCCGGTGGACCATGTGGAATTCCTGTCCTTGGTGCACGAAGCGACCGAGGCCTTGGCAGACAGTCTGGTGGTGCGTTTGCAGCGCAACATGGGCGACGCGGATGCCGCGATCTTGGGGCGAATGTCCCTGCACAAGATCTTTTCGATGAATGTCGACGAGGTTGAACACGCTGACCATCTTTTGCAGCGCGCGTTTGATCTGGATCCCCGGGCGATCTTTTTGTCGTGGCGCGGGCAGCTTCGGATTATCCAGCAGATGGAACGTCATTCCGGCAACACCGCCGAAAGACGCGAGGAAATTGACCGCCTGACGCGCGAGGCGATCCGGTTGGAGCCCACAAATTCGATGGTGCTGTCGGTCGCCGCGAATGCGCAACTGTTGATCGAGGACGATGTTCACGCAGGGTTGGAACTGGCGCGCCGGGCCGTATCCCAAAACCCGGCCAATCCCTTTGCCTGGGATGCGATGTCCATCGGGCTGGCCATGTCGGGCAAACAACAAGAGGCCCATGTGCACCAATTGCGCGCCTTTGCCATTTCGCAAAAATCACCGATCCGCCACTTTTGGGATATGGGCGCCTGCCTGACGTCGGTGGCGACAGGCAAGTTCGATCAGGCGCGAAAGTTGGCTCACAATGCCTCGGTCATGGTGCCGGATTTCCGCCCGCCCTTGCGGTATATGGCGGCGTTGGATGCTGTTGCAGGCGATACGAAGGCCGCGCTGCAATCTGTTGAAAAGCTGCGCAAACTTGAACCCGATTTCAGTTTGAAGAAGATGGTCCAAGATGAAGATTATCCCGTGGCCGGGCTGCGGCGGGCCGGGATCTTGTCCAAGGACAAGTTGAACGATCTGACCTGATCGAACGCTGCCTTCATCTGGACTGACCGTAAGGTTGGCTGGGGCGCTAGGATTCGAACCTAGGTATGTCGGTACCAAAAACCGATGCCTTACCGCTTGGCGACGCCCCAACCGTGCGGCGGTGTTTAGCCGCGTCCCATCAGGGCTGCAAGGGGGTAAAGCGGTCTGACGGCTGAAAATTTCCACGACCTTGCAGCAGGCGGCGTGACCGGGTAGGCAGACGCATGGCGACATGGGATGTTCTGGTCTTGGGGGCGGGCGCGGCGGGTCTTTTGGCCGCGATCGAGGCTGCCCGCCGCGGACGGCGTGTTTTGGTCATAGACCATGCCAAAGCCGCAGCCGAGAAGATCCGCATCTCGGGCGGGGGGCGGTGCAACTTTACAAATCTTGGGATCACCGCCGACAAATTTCTGGGGAAAAACCCGCGGTTTGCCTTGTCTGCGCTGAAACGGTTTACGCAGTGGGACTTTATCGCAAGGGTGGATCAGGCGGGGATTGCCTGGCACGAAAAGACGTTGGGCCAATTGTTTTGCGATGGCAAGGCAACGCAGATCATCGACATGCTTCTGGCCGATCTTCGGGCGGCTGGGGCGGAGTTGTGGTTGGAATGTTCCTTGGGATCTGTGGTCAAGGGGGCCCAAGGCTTTGACGTTGAAACCACGCGGGGCGTTCAGCGCGCGCTGTCTGTCATTGTCGCGACGGGCGGCAAATCCATCCCGAAAATGGGGGCGACGGGATACGGATACAAGGTTGCGGAACAGTTTGGGTTGCCCTTGACCGAAACGCGGCCTGCCTTGGTTCCCCTGACCTTTGCACAGCAGGAATTGGATTGGATCGGCACCTTGGCGGGGGTGTCGGTGCCAGCGCGCGTGCAAGGCGGCGGCAAGACCTTTGAGGAATCCGTTCTGTTCACCCATCGCGGGATGTCAGGACCTGCGATCTTGCAAGTGTCCAGCTATTGGCGTGAGGGGCAAGAGATTTCTGTCGCGCTGTGCCCGGCCGCCAAGGCCAGCGACGTTCTGCGTCAGGCCAAGAACTCTTCGGGCCGATCCGCCTTGCGCACGGCCCTGTCGGCGCTCGTGCCCGAAAAGCTGGCCCGGCATCTGGAAGAGATCAGCGGCCTGACCGCCCCAATGGCGCAGATAAGCCAAGCAGAATTGGACCGCATTGTGCGTCTTTTGGGCGATTGGCGGCTGACGCCTGTCGGCTCGGAAGGGTACCGCACCGCAGAGGTCACCTTGGGCGGGGTGGATACCGAGGCTTTGGATGCCCGAACCATGGAAGCCAAGTCCGTTCCGGGCCTTTATTTTGTGGGCGAAGTTGTGGACATCACGGGCTGGCTTGGCGGATACAATTTCCAATGGGCCTGGTCTTCGGGGTGGGCGGCGGGGCAGGTGGCCTGATCCCCGACGTTGGGGATCAGCGCCTTTTGCCCAGTGGTCACACCCGCAACGGGTTGGCCTTTGCCAATCGGTCAAAGTCCATCAGACTGCTGACCAGATCTGCCATTTGGTTCAGCGGAATCATATTGGGGCCATCAGAGGGCGCTGTATCGGGCGCCTCATGGGTTTCGATGAACACACCTGCGATCCCGATTGCCACGGCGCAGCGCGCCATGACCGGCGCAAATTCGCGCTGTCCGCCCGACGAGGTGCCATTGCCGCCGGGCTGCTGAACCGAATGGGTGGCGTCCATGATCACCGGGTACCCCGTGCGCGCCATCGTGGGCAAAGACCGCATGTCGGCCACCAGAGTATTATAGCCAAAAGACGCGCCGCGTTCGGTCAGCAAGATGCGGCTGTTGCCCGTGCTGGCCACCTTTTCGGCCACATTGGCCATGTCCCAGGGCGCCAGAAACTGACCCTTCTTGATATTCACCACCGCCCCGGTCTGCCCGGCCGCGATCAGCATGTCTGTTTGGCGGCACAAAAATGCGGGGATCTGAATGATATCGACTATCTGCGCCGCCTCGCGCGCTTGGCCGATGTCATGCACATCGGTCAAAACCGGCAGACCCATGGATTTGATGGCAGCCAGAACCTTCAGGCCCGCCTCCATGCCCAAACCGCGTTTGCCCGTCAAAGAGGTCCGGTTGGCCTTGTCGTAGCTGGCTTTGAACACATATTGCGCGCCGGCGCTCCGACAGGCCTCGGCCATGGTGCCGGCGATCATCTGGGCATGGTCCAGTGATTCCAGTTGGCACGGCCCCGCGATGACCAGCAAAGGGCGATCGTTTCCGACGGTAAGACCGCCGATTTGCACGTCTTTCATCACATTCCTCATGCTGAGACTTGTTCGCGCAGAATGGCGACAGTCATCGATATCATCAAATAGATGCCAAGGAAAATCATCAAGACAACAAGTGTGTCTTCAAAGGCGCGGGGATAGGCCGGATCATCGGGCGCCACCGGATTGACCGAGATGGTCAGATAGCGGGTTTGCCGATTGGCTTCGATGCGGGCGGTTTCCATGGCTTGCAAAGATTGGGCAAGCATCAATTGGCGCGTGGCCACATCGGCCTGCGCCACCAGAAGTTCAGACTGCACCTCCGCCAAAGACACCCCATCGGCCCCATCTTGCGTCATCTTGGCGCGCAATTGGGCAATTTCGGATTCCAAGGTGGCGATCCGGCGCTTGACCGGGTCCATCCGGGCCGCGTTGGGGCTTTTGTTGGATTCCATTTGGGCCAACGAAAGCTTGTCTTGCGTCAATTGGCTTTCCAGCGTTCCGATCTGCGTGGTGACAAGGCCAACTTCGACTTCGGACGACATGATCTTGAACCGCTCTTGCAGGTCAACCACCTTGCGCTGAGCGTCAAGCATCTTTTGTTCGGCCTCGTCATAGCTTTCCAGCGCGCCCGCCATCTGGTCTTCGCGCAGACGGTTTGTCATCTGATCCACCTGCTCTTCGGCATAGCTGAGCAAGGCCTTGGAATACTGGACCGAGGTCTGAGGATCGGTTGTCGAAACCTCCATCTTCACGATACCCTCGCTTGGATCATACGAGATGCGGACATGGTCGCGGTACAAGGCGTATACGGTTGAGTTCGAAGCGCTTTCAGGAAGCCGTTGCAGGGTATCAACCGTCGGTTGGGAAAAATGGGCCCGCAAACCCACCTCGGCGTCCAACCGCTCCATGGCTTCTTGGCTTTGCAGGTATCCCTGCACGGCGATCGAATCCTTGGACGATCCCAAGGGAGAGCTGCTGAGCAATCCGCCAAGCCCGGCCGACGCGGCCGGATCTGCGGTTTGAATCTGAAATTCGGTTTTTGCCGCGTACATGGGCGTGGCGATGACGTAGTAATACCACCCCGCAAGCAGCGTTGGCAGGAAAACAAAGATGGCCATCCGCACGGCCAAAAGCGCCAGACGCCGACGGCGGCGCTTGGCGATATCTTGCTGAATTCTGCCAACCTCGGCGATATGGGCCTGTTCGGCCCGCAGTTCGGTCGAGGGAACCTGAATCGGCTTGATCGTCTGTGGCAAACGCACGCCGTCGCCCTCGGAAACCGCCAAGGCGCGCGACGGCTTTGTGCCATCCGGCGGCGTTGGGGCATTGGCGGCAGGCAAGGGGGTCTGGGCCGACTGGGCTGTCAGTTGATCTTCAAAGCTGTCTTCGTCCTCTTCGCCTGCGACCAATTCCATGACCGAGGATTTTTGCAAGGGATCAATCCCTGCCTTGCGCAAAAGGCGAACGGCATCAAAGTCAGAGGTGGCCGGCAGGCCGTGCTTTTGCGCCAAGCGCCGGGCCATGCGCAACTGACGGCCCGTCAAACCCTCACGGCGAATAGAATCCACCTCGGTGCCATGGGCAGCAGCAGGGGCCTTTTGGGCCGTGGGGAACTTTTCCGGACCAAATCCGTCATCTTCCGCTTGCGGTGCAAAGGGCATATCGGATGGCCCCCCGCTGGCGGCCACAGGCCGCATCGGAACCGGCCTTGGCAGGGGTTCGCGGGGTTCTGGGGGTCTGGTGCGGTACCGATTGACGCTAAGCTTGGTAGTCATAAAGGCGTTTCGCTTCTTCTAAGGACTCGAACATATACAATTGTCCGTTGCGCAGGACTGCGGCACTTTTGCAGAATTTCTCCAAGGTTGCCGGCTGGTGCGACACGACAATCACCGTCGCATTGGCAAGGCGCTGACGCAGAACGCCGCCCGCCTTGCGGTTGAATTCCACATCCGTCGTCGAGGGCATGCCTTCGTCGATCAGATAAATGTCAAACTCCAGCGCCAGCATCAGGGAAAAGTTGAACCGGCTGCGCATCCCGGACGAATAGGTACCAAGGGGCATGTCGAAATACTGATTCATATCGCACAGCCAACGGCAGAAACTTTCGACATAGTCCGGATCCAGACCATAAAGGCGGGCGATATAGCGACTGTTTTCCGTGGCCGAATGTTTTGACACAACCCCGCCCATGAACCCCAAAGGAAACGAAATCCGAGAGGTCCGGTTGACCACCCCTTCGTCAGGCTTTTCAAGACCGGCCATCATGTTGATGATGGTGGTTTTTCCTGTGCCATTTCGGGCAAGGATCCCCAAGGAATTTCCAACGTCAACGCGAAATGACGCCCTGTCGAGAATGATCTTGCGACCATGCCCTGTGGCGAAGGATTTGCTGACGTTCAGAAATTCAATCATCCCTGCGCCCTCCGGGGCGTCTATGGTTTTGCCGTGTAAATTTGCCTTTTCCGAACCATTCATCGTCCGGTTTAACGCCGAATGCCTAATAAAGCCTGATCAAGGGTTCGTGACCTCGACAGCAGGCCCAGTATGGTCGGCTTAGGCAAGGTTTTCTATGGGAAAGATGGGATAATTGTGTCCTAAACCGGCCATTGTTGCGCTATTCGGTTCTTTTGCGTCGAAACGCCCGGGCCCCCAAAATTGTCAAAGGCCCGATCAACAGACTGATGGCAAGGCCAAGGCGGGCTTCTGATGCCGCGATGCCACCGCCAAGCGTCAGATCCAATATGGTTACGGGGGCGACAAAGCCAAGCGCGGTGATCAAGGCAATCAAGACGAAATCTGACAGGCGCATGCCGGGGGGCAGTTTTCCGCCGCCAAAGGTGATGGCAAGACTGATCCCTGCCAAAAGACCCAGCGGCTTTCCGATCCAGAATGTCGCCAGAACCGCTTTTGTGCCCGCGCCAAAGGCTCCAAAATCAATCGCTCCGCGCGTCAGCCCGAAAAGGAAAAGCACCAGGGTAATGGGGACGATCAGAATAGTGACGATCCGGTTCAAAGGATCATGCAACAAGCCTTCTGCTTCGGCGAAAATGCCAAAGCTGCGGCTGGCATGGGGAATGGCCGGAATGATCGGCAACAGACCCAGTTCCGGGGGAAAGCCGCCAATGACGAACCCCAGCCACGAGACGACCCCAGCCAGGATATAGGGCCATAAGGAACTGGCCCGCTGGTGTTCCACCTCTGTGGCGTCGCGGCGTGCATGGCGACCGTACATCAGCCAGACCGACAAGGCCGCCGCGGGCGACAAAAGCACCCACAGAACGCTGTGTCCTTCAAAGGGCAATGTCGCCGCAACAAGGCACAGGGCCGCAATGTCTTGAACAACGGTCAACAGCAGCAAGAAGTGAACAGCCGGATGTGCGCGGCCAAACACCAACCGCCCGATGACATAGCACACAACAACATCCGACCCGATCCCCGTGGCCCACCCGGCGCGCAAACCGTCTTCCCCCAAAGGATCCACCAAGACGACGGAAATCAACCACACGGCCACAGCCCCGATCGCCGATCCCAAAAAGGCACCAAGCGGCAGCAGGGGTTGACGCGACAAGGTCAGCGCCCCCCGTTCCACAACCAATGCCTCCCACATTTCCTTGCCCAGAAAGAAGAAAAACACGGGCATCAAAAGATCTGAAACGAGGGACAATGGCGTAATCGATGCCGAGGAAAGACCCATCCACGCAGGCAGCGGCAAATCAAAAAGCCGGAATTCGACCAGATCATAGTAGGTCTCTGGCGAGACATTCACCCACAGGGTCGCCAAAACAACGCCGCACAACAGGGCAATGGCAAAACGTCGGATAAAAGGAGAAATGCGGTACATAGACGCGTCCGAGCAATGAGGCGCCACGGATCCGGATTGGATTCTGGCTTCATCCCAGATAAGCGGTCCGGTGGGGCCGGGGCAATGGCAGGTTAGATCCCTGCACCAAAGTTTTTGACCGACGTCGTCCAAACGCGGCCGCTTTGGCCGATGCAATGCAAGGGATCAGGGACCAGATGACAGACTTGGATCGCGCACAAGACGCTGCCAATGGCGGCGGGGATGCAGAGCGTCTGGCGTTTTTTCGGGTCCTCGCCGATGCCCCCTTGCTTGTCTTGCTGGAGCGCGAGGTTGACGGTGATATTCTGGAGCCAAGGATCTTTGATCTTGAAGCGGGCCAAGTGGTTCTTGCTTTTGATGACGAAGGGCGCCTTGCCGCAATGGGAGAGGGCCCCTTGCCCTATGCAGAGCTTCCGGGGCGGGTGCTTGCCCGTCTGTTGTCGGCCGAAGGATTGGGCTTGGGTTTGAACCTGGGGGCGGGGACAACATCCGAGATGCTGTTGCCCAAAGAAGCGATGGTTTGGCTGACAGACCTGTTGGATCAAGAGGCAGAGGTGCATGTGGCCTCCTTTGGTTCGGTGCAGGCCCCAAGCGACGAATTCGTGTCCGGTGTCGAACGGATCTTGCAAGCCGCGCCGCCCACATGGGCCGGGCTTGCGCGCCATGCTGCCTTGTACGGGCGGGGCGAGACCGCGCTTTTGGTCATCGTCGGTGCCGTTTCAGACTCCGAGACCGCCCTTGCAACAGCGATGAGCGAGGCCCTTCGGTTTGCCAACTTTGAAGGTTTGGTGATCGACATTGCCTTTTCACAGGACGGCCCTCTGCCAGAGGGGGCCGTCTATGTGGCTTGGCCCACAGCCGCGACGGACTCGGCACTTGTCCCAGAGGGCCCCTCCGCCCCCGGGATGGACAGCGCGCGACCGCCAATCTTGCGATAGAATGGGGTATTGAAATACCTCATATCATAAAGCATTGATTTAGTGTGTTAATTTGTTCTGGACCCCTCTTGACCCGCAGCCTGTGTTGCGCAATAAGCCACCATCCGAGATTCCGTGGCCAAAGCCTCGCCTTAACTTCATTGGGTATATGATGAAAACCTTCACCGCTACTCCGGCGGACATCGAAAAGAAATGGATCCTGATCGACGCTGAAGGCGTTGTTCTGGGCCGTCTCGCAACGATCGTCGCCTCTATCCTGCGCGGCAAGAACAAGCCGACGTTCACCCCCCACATGGACATGGGTGACAATGTCATCGTCATCAACGCCGACAAGGTGCAGATGACGGGCAAAAAGCGCGACGACAAGCGTTACTATTGGCACACGAACCACCCGGGCGGGATCAAGTTCCGTACCGCGCGTCAGGTGCTGGAAGGCAACCATCCCGAACGCGTGGTGGAAAAAGCCGTTGAACGCATGATCACCCGCAATCGCTTGGGCCGTCAGCAAATGACCAACCTGCGCGTTTATGCCGGTGCCGAGCATGCGCATGAAGCACAGCAGCCGACCGTTCTTGACGTGAAAGTCATGAACCCCAAGAACACCCGGAGCGCATGATATGTCCGACATCAAATCTCTTGACGATCTGAAATCGGCCGTTTCTGCCGCTGCTCCGTCCTCGCCCGCCGTTGTTTCGATGGCGCCGGTTCGGGTTCAGGTGCGCGACAAGTTGGGTCGTTCGTATGCAACGGGTAAGCGCAAGAACGCAATTGCCCGTGTCTGGGTGAAGCCCGGTTCGGGCAAGGTTACGGTAAACGGCAAGGAAATGGCCGCTTATTTCGCCCGTCCGGTTCTGCAGATGATCTTGAAGCAGCCCTTCACGATCGCCAATGTCGAAGGTCAGTTTGATGTGGTTGCAACGGTGTCCGGCGGCGGTCTTTCGGGCCAGGCCGGCGCTGTAAAGCATGGAATTTCCAAGGCATTGCAGCTGTACGAACCCACATTGCGCGGCGCACTGAAGGCAGCCGGCTTCTTGACCCGTGACAGCCGTGTCGTGGAACGCAAGAAGTACGGCAAAGCCAAGGCCCGTCGTTCCTTCCAGTTCTCCAAGCGTTAATCTGGCTCAACGATCTGTTCGAAAGGCGCAGCTTTGGCTGCGCCTTTTTTTGTCGATCGCCCATGTGCAATCGGGCGGCCCGCCAAAGGGACCAACTCCCAAAGGGTTGAATCCCATGCCCGGTCCAAATGAACGGGGCCAGACCAACACCGCCGCCCCGCAGTGTTGCCCTTCAGACTCACCTTGTGTGCTGCGTTCCTCAAAGGGGACGAAGCGATTGACCAAAGGGATGAAGACGATTCAATCTTAGGGATAGATCACTTTATAAGAGGCCCAAGAATGGGACAGCAACATTGCTTTCATGCCCCCGGCGAGAAATCCGATTTCCTTGGGTGGCGGATTGGCCGCAAGGGGCGCACGGAAATCGTCTATGAAAATTACAACGCGACCCGCTTTGTCTGGCGGGCGGATTTTGAAGGGAACGCCGATCTGCGTCTGGATGAGGCGCTGTCTCTTTCCGTCAACGCGGGGCACGAACGAGTTATCGCCACCTTGTTCGAAGAGTTGAAAAAACGTGCAATTGCAATTGAATTGATCTGAACCCCGACAAAACCAAACCGGGACAAAGAAGATCCGGCCCAAAGGCTGCGTGCGTCAGCCGCGGGCTTTGCGTTTTTCCGCTCGCCATTGCATAATGACGCCTTGCGTCTTGCCATGACTTGAGCATTATTTGATCAAAATTGGCCTTCAGGCTGAGGGGACGACCGAGTCCTTGGGGGGAACGATGGCGCAAGGCCGACTTCAACGACGCATTTTGAACCCAGAGGCCATTAATGGCCTGAAGATGATCAGCCCAACAGCTCTTTATGCGACGCTTTTGCTGGCCGTGCCGCTGTTCTTGATTTTTCTGTATAGCTTTCTCACCGATGGCTATTTGACGATTGAGCGCATTCCGACCTTCGGGAACTATGTGGAAACCTGGACAAGTCCCGTCTTTGAAAAGGTTTTGATGCGGTCCTTGGGCGTGTCGATGGCGGTGACAGCTGCCACGGTTCTGGCCGCTTTTCCGATGGCCTATTTCGTGTCTTTCTATGTCGAACCCTCGAAGAAATCGATCTGGCTGTTTCTGATCACCATCCCGTTCTGGACCAGTTATCTGATCCGCGTGTTCTTGTGGCTGGTGATCTTGGGCTACAACGGTGTGATCAACTCCACCTTGATGGGCCTTGGCGTCATCACCGAACCGATTACCGCAATCTTGTACAACGCCAATTCGGTGGTGATCACCTTGGCCCATGCCTACGCGCCCTTTGCCATTTTGCCAATTTTCGTCGCGTTGGAAAAAATTGATCGCTCCTTGCTGGAGGCGGGCCGTGATTTGGGCGAAAGCCCCCTGATGACCTTTGTCCGGGTTACGCTTCCGCTGGCGCTTCCGGGCGTGGTTTCGGCCATCATGATTGTCTTCATCCCAACAATCGGAGACTACGTCACACCGTCCTTGCTGGGCGGACCCGAGGGCAAGATGGTTGCGAATTTGGTTCAGCTTCAATACTTGAAACTGGATAACTATCCCATGGGTTCGGCCACGGCCGTCTCGTCTATGGCGATGGTGGGCATTGCGTTGATCGTGGGCTTTGCGCAATCCAAACTGTTCCGCCGGGTCTATGGGGCTTTCATCGGATACAGCAATGCCGGATTGTCCATTCTGGCGGCCCTGGCGGCGGTTCTGATCAGCTTTGGCGCGTGCATTGTGGTTGGTGTGGTTGCAAGCGGGGCCTTTTTTGCCATCGTCCTTGCGGTGGCGATCGGGCATATCGCCCTGCTGATCTGGCTTAAATCGCAGGAGTCCAAGGCATGAAGGGCGGCGGTTTCAAAATATATGCAGTGGCCTATCTGATTTTTCTGTATGCGCCCATCATCCTTTTGCCGATATTCGCCTTCAACAACGCGGCCATCATCGCCTTTCCGTTGTCCGGTTTCACCACCAAGTGGTTTCAGGCGTTGTGGGCCGAACCGGCATTGTGGAATGCCGCAAAAAACTCCCTCATTGTGGGCGTGTCAACATCGATCCTGTCCACCGCCTTGGGCGTCTTCGCGGCCCGCGCGTCAACACGGTACAACTTTCCGGGAAAAGGCGGGATCCTTGGCATGATCATGCTGCCTTTGGTCTTGCCCGAAATCATTCTGGCGGTGGCCTTGCTTGTGTTGCTGTTGGGCATTGGGGTGCCGCTCAGCATGTTCACCGTCACGTTGGGACATGTTCTGGTCTGCACGCCGTTTTCCATCGCAATCCTGTCGGCCGCCTTCCAATCGTTGGATCGATCCTTGGAAGAAGCCTCCTATGATCTGGGCGAGAACGCCGTTACCACGTTTTGGCTTGTGATCCTGCCCTTGGTGATGCCGGGCATTATTTCGTCGCTTCTGATCACCTTCACGATCTCTTTGGACGAATTCATCATGGCCTTCTTCTTGGCGGGCACCGAATCCACCCTGCCGGTCTACATATTCTCGCAGTTCCGCTTTCCGCAGGCTGTGCCTGTGATCATGGCGCTGGGGACGATTTTGGTGCTTTTGTCCATCACCCTACTTTCAATTGCAGAATACTTCCGCCGCCGCGGCATCGCGAGAACCGGTGGGAAGGATACCGGAGGCTTCTTGTGACCCTGCCCGCCGAACAACCGACGATGATCGAATTCAAAGACGTCCACAAATATTACGGCGATTATCATGCCCTGCGCGGGATAACCGCGACCATCAGGGCAGGGGAGTTCTTTTCGTTGTTGGGACCATCGGGGTGCGGCAAGACGACCTTGCTGCGCACCATTGCCGGATTTGAAGATATCTCTTCGGGTGTGGTGATGATCGACGCCAAGGATATGGCCGGCGTGCCGGCAAACCAGCGCCCGACCAACATGGTGTTTCAGTCCTATGCCATATTCCCGCATTTGACCGTGGCCGAGAATGTCGGATTTGGATTGCGCAAAGACCCGCGTACCAAAGAAGAAAAGGCAAAGGCCGTGTCCGAGGCGCTGGAGATGGTTGGCCTGACCGGGTTCGGGGCCCGTGCCGCGCATGCCTTGTCAGGGGGGCAAAGGCAACGCGTGGCGCTTGCGCGTGCCTTGATCCTGAAACCCAAGGTTTTGCTTTTGGACGAACCCTTGTCCGCCTTGGACAAGAAAATGCGCGAACAAATGCAGGTTGAGTTGATCAAGTTGCAGCGCCAGGTCGGCATCACCTTCATTCTGGTCACCCATGATCAGGAAGAGGCGCTCGTCATGTCTGATCGCATTGCGGTGATGTTTGATGGCGAAATCGCGCAGTTGGATGACCCCGAAACGCTTTACCGCAAACCGGCGAACCGCCGCGTGGCGAATTTTATCGGCACGATGAATTTCCTGCCCGCCAAAATCGTTTCGGAAACGTCACAGTCCATTCAGGTTGAAGCCGCCGGTTTTGGCTCCTTTACCGTGGCTGCCGATCAGGCCTCGGGCAAGAAAGGGGACGAAGAGACAGCTGTTGGCTTTCGGCCCGAAACATTGACGATCTTGTTTGATGATCAAAAAGCATCTGACCGCGAGGCCATGGCGACCGTGGAAGAGGTCGTCTATTACGGCGACATGACCTATTATGATATTCGTTTGGACGGCGCCCCGGTGGCCATGCGCCTCTCGATGCGAAATGTGCCCGGCCGCCCCGTTCTTGACATCGGCGCGCGGGCCCGCGTCGCATGGAGCACAGCAGCCTTGGTGCTTTTTCGGTGAGCTTCCGCGCAACGCGCGCGTCAAACTGGCTGACGCGGGGAAAACTGAACTCCCTGCCGCCCACGCTGTTTTTCCACGCCCGTGATCGGCTGTCAGAGGCGCTTCAAAAAGGGCATTTCAAACTGATGAACGGCCTTGCAGACCACGCAAGGTTCAAAGGTCTGGATGTCGAAGTTGTAACCTTTAGCGCCGCCTCACAGGACACAGCCATCGATCATGGCGGCCATTACCATGTCTTCATGGACGACCGACCGGCCTATGCCGCAAATGCGGTCCATTGTGTGCCATCTTATCTGCATGGATTTTGGTTCTTTGACGAGATTGGGACCCGCAACAATTCCCTGATGCGTCTGAACCGGTTTGATCCGCGGCCCATGGCGGGCGATTATGCGCGCGAGGTTCATGCGCAGCTTCATGCGCGCTTTGTTGATGCCAATAAATCCAAATTTGAACAGGCGCCCCGCAGGCCGGGCGTGAAAGAGGGCGCGATTTGTCTGTTTGCCCAAGATTTCAAACCGCCAAGACATCATCAACATTACATGTCCGTTTGCGCCATGATTGACGCCGCGATTGCCGCAAAGGGCGATCGCACGCTGTATATCAAGCCGCACCCCATTCAGACGGTCGAAGAATTGGCTGTGTTGGCCCAGTATCATGATCCGCAGAACGGGATCGAGATGACGCAAGCGTCGATCCATGATCTGTTGGCGGCAGCCTCTTGTGTGCTCACCCTGTCCTCGGCCGTTGGGTTCGAAGCCTTCTTGCACAAAAAGCCGGTGGTTTTGGGCGGGCAAACGGATTTCTGGCAAAATGCGATCACCCTCACGGATCCGGCAAAATTGCCCGAAGCCATGGCCGAAGCCATGACGCGGAAATGGAGCCATGAGAAGTTTTTGGTTTGGTATCTGAAGCAGATGTGCGTGGAAGATGCGAACTGGAGCCTGCCGCGCGTCCTTGAACGGCTGCACCGAAAGGGGTTTGCCTGGGCCGATCAAGGACAAGGCTGGTACTAAGCCATCAGCGGTCCGGTGGCAAAAGGCCAAGGCCGCGCAGATAGATTCCGATCCCGGCCTCCAACAGATCTTCGGGCGAGAAGGGGGATTTTGCGCCATTGCCGCGCATGAAAAGTTCAACAACCCCGTGGCTCATCGCCCAGATATGGGCCGAAAACATCGTGGCAGGGGGGCGTTTGTTGGGTGGCATGTGCTGGCTCAGGCCTTCTGCGGCCTGCTCCAGCACTTGGCGGGCTTTGCTGGCCACCAAGGCAACATCGGGATGGGCATTCAAGTTCAAGCCACTTTCGAACATCGCCATATAGTGACCGGGATACTTTCGGGCAAAGGCAAGATAGGCCCGCCCGGTCGCCTCGAAGGCCGCCAAGGCCGTCGGTTTCCCATCGCTATAGGCGTAGTGCATCAACGCCGCAAAGATATCGAACCCTTGGCGGGCGACTTCGGCGATCAGGTCGTCACGCCCCCCAAAGTGGCGATAGACGGCGGCAGGTGTCACCCCCGCCGCCTTCGCCGCCTCGGACAAGGTAAACCCCGTAGGTCCTTGTTCCGCGATCAATAAAAGCGAAGCCTCAACCAAGGCCTGACGCAGATTTCCGTGATGGTATCCTGATTTCACCAAGGGCTCACTTCGGCCGAATGTCCGGGCCGCCACAGATTTTTCCATCGACCTTGCCGATGGCCGAAAGATCCTTGCCTGCGTAGTCCATCGTCAGCAAAACAGTCTGGATCGCCGCTATTCGGGCACGCTTCTTGTCATCAGACAGAATGACCGTCCAAGGGGCGTGCTTGAAATGGGTGGTTTTCATGGTTTCGTCAATGGCCTGGCAATAATCATCCCATTTCGATAACCCGTCGACATCGATCTGGCTAAGTTTCCATTGTTTCAGTGGATCCTTTTCACGGTCCAGAAACCGTTTGAGTTGTTCGGCCTGCCCAACCTCAAGCCAAAGCTTGATGAAGGTGATCCCTTCATCGACGATCATCTTTTCAAATTCTGGCAATTGGCGGAAAAACTTCTTCCGTTCCGCCGGTTTGCAGAACCCGAAAACATGCTCGATCATGGCACGATTGTACCACGATCGGTCAAACAGGGCGAGTTCACCCTTTGCCGGGAACCAGTCCACGTACCGCTGAAAATACCATTGGCCCGCCTCGCGTTCCGAAGGTTTGGGAAGGGCCACAACGGTCGCGGCGCGGGGGTTCAGATTGGCGCGCACCGCATCAATCGTGCCGCCTTTTCCGGCGGCATCTCGGCCCTCGAAAACAACGATCAACCGTTTGCCATTGGCGCGCAGATCGGCTTGCATCTTGCTCAGCTCTATCTGAAGCGCGCCCATATGCGCGTCATAGTCCTTGGATTTGATTTCTTCCGTGTAAGGATAGGATTTGTTCAGAATATCGTCGCTGTCGGCCTTTTCAATCGCGCGGCGCACCTCTTTGGGGGCCCCTTCGTTGAAATAGCGTGTGATCGCACCGTCAAATGGCAGGTCCATGATTACTCCTTTCACTGTCGCGCAAGTATGTCGATTGCAGCGCTCAGCGCAATCCGGCTCGGTGTGCGGCCGTGTCGATTGCCATCAGAACTTGGGGCAGGGCCGCGTGATGGGGCATATGACCGATGCCGGGAAGGATCGTCAGGTGGGCATTGGGCAAGAGTTTGGACAAGGGCAGGGAATGTATAGTCAGCGGAACGATCGTATCGGCATCACCGTGAACAAGTTCGATGGGCAGATCAAGGCCGGGGTAACGGGGTTCCATTGCAACAAGTTGTGCCCGCAACGCGTTGATTTGGGCTGCATTTGCCGCCAATGACCATGGCCGCGTGGTCAGCGCGCTGCCGATCTTTTCGATATAGCTGTCCGGCACCGGATTGGGCGCGAAAATCGCCGCAACCGAGGCGTCGACATAGGATTTGGGAACAAAGGCCGCCGCAAGCCAAGGCCCAACGGCTGAACCGATGGCCGTGTTGGTCAGCCGATACCACGGGTCCAAAAGGCCCGGCCAAGGCAGCGACGGAGAGGAAATCAGCACCAGGCCCGCGGCGCCCCCCTCAAGCCCCCATTCCAACGCCAAGGAACCGCCGTAACTTTGGCCCACGACCAAGGGGTTGTGAATGCCAAGCTGATCCGCAGCGGCCCGAAACAGGGCGACCTGTGCCGCAATGCTGGGATCTTGGATCGCATCGGAATACCCAAGTCCCGGTCGATCAAAGACGGTGACCCGATAAGTTTTCGATAGGGCGTCCATCAGCCCAAAATCAAAATCGCGGATGTTCCCCGACGATCCGTGGATCAAAACAAGATCCGGCCCAGAACCCAGCTGACGATAATGAACTCGCGTTTGGCCAATCGTCACAAACTGGCCAGTTGGGGGGAAGTTTTGTTCGGCCAACCGCGCGCGCAACAAGGCAATCAGGGCCGTGGCGCAAATCGCCACGACCAGAACAAGCAAGACGATCATCAAAATTTGCCGCATCCTTGGTTTTTAGGCCAAGCCTGCCCGCATTCAAGGGCTAAAGGCCGATGTGCGCGCGGTCAAACGGCGTTCCTTGATAAATCTCGTTGATCCAATTGCCATAAAGCAGATGCGCATGGCTTCGCCAGCGGTTCATCGGCGGGCGCGATGGATCATTGGCCGGATAATAGTTCATGGGAACGTTGATGGCCGTGCCAGAGGCGACGTCGCGGTCGTATTCCTGTTTCAACGTGTCGCTGTCGTATTCAAGATGGTTGATGATGTACAACGCCCGGTGGCAGGGATCTGCAAAAAGGCAAGGACCGGTTTCTTCAGAGGTCAACAAGGTGGTCAGTCCCGCCGCGTCGATATCGGCCTGCCGGGTTTCTGTCCAACGGCTGACCGGAATGACCAATTCGTCCGAGAACCCACGAAGATAGGGGGAGGCCGGCACAAGATTGCGATGGGATGCACAGCCAAAGGCTTTGGCCTTCAAGGCATGTTTTGGGATGCCGTGGAAATGATAGGCCAAGGCCATTCCGCCCCAACAGACGCCCAGCGTCGAAAAGACATGGCTCTGGGTCCAGTTCATCACCCTTTGAAGTTCCCCCCAATAGGTCACCTCTTCAAAGGGCAAATGTTCAATGGGGGCGCCCGTTATAATCAAGCCGTCAAACTTTTCGCCTGACGCCTCAACCTCGGCAAAGGGGCGATAGAAGGTTTCCATATGTTCGGCGGCCGTATTCTTCGTTTGATGCTCGCTCATCCGGATCAAGGACAGATTGATCTGCAGCGGTGTCGCCCCGATCAGGCGGGCGAATTGGTTTTCGGTTTGAATCTTCTTGGGCATCAGGTTCAACAGACCAATATGCAGGGGCCGAATATCCTGTTGGGCGGCCCGGTCAGGCGACATCACCATAACGCCTTCGTTGCGAAGAACATCAAAGGCGGGCAGGGTTTCGGGAAGGGTAATGGGCATATCAAACCTGAATGTGAACGAGGGTGCTGAGTTAGGCCTGAGCGGAGCGCCGATCAAGGGCCAAGCAGATCAAACTGTCGAAATCGGCGGGTGTCTTGACCTGCGCAACCTCTTGCGCTGTCACCGTTACCCCCCA
>CANHLE010000009.1 GCA_947461435.1 Paracoccaceae bacterium
CCCCGTCACACCGGCAATCACCACCCAAGGCAGGATCAAGACACCAAGCCAACCGTGAATTGTCTTCAACAGGCGTTCGATTGACATGTGACCCTCCTCGCTCCTGCGCCTCATTGCCCAAGGAACTGATCGATGACCATAGGTCTTTGGTTACAAAGCCGCCTTCCCCTTCGTTCCCGCCCATCTATTTTTGGCAAATAAGCAGGCGCCATTGACCACAGGCCATAATTCCTTTACGGCCAAGACGTTCTCGTTCGGAGAACTGACGCCGGGGCGCCCGGAACATGATGCGTCCCATTCAAAACCGCGGACCGATTCCGCAACCAAGGACGCTTATGATAAAATTTTCTGATCTCGCGCTTGACCCGCGCGTACTCCAAGCCGTTGCTGAGGCCGGCTACGAAACCCCAACGCCGATCCAGGCCCAAGCCATTCCGCATGCTTTGCAAGGCAAAGACGTTCTGGGCATTGCGCAAACGGGCACGGGAAAAACGGCAAGTTTCACATTGCCCATGATCACCTTGCTGGGGCAAGGCCGCGCGCGCGCACGGATGCCCCGGTCTTTGGTGCTGGCGCCGACCCGCGAACTTGCGGCTCAGGTTGCCGAAAACTTTGAAGTTTACGCCAAATATACCAAACTGACCAAGGCCTTGCTGATTGGCGGCGTGTCCTTTGGCGAACAAGACAAGCTGATCGATCGCGGCGTCGACGTTCTGATCGCCACCCCGGGCCGGCTTTTGGATCATTTCGAACGCGGCAAGCTGTTGTTGACGGGCGTTCAGATCATGGTCGTCGACGAAGCTGACCGCATGCTTGACATGGGGTTCATCCCCGATATCGAACGGATTTTCTCGCTGACGCCGTTCACGCGTCAAACCTTCTTCTATTCTGCCACCATGGCCCCTGAGATTGAGCGGATTACCAACACCTTCTTGACCGGGGCGGTCAAAATCGAAGTGGCCCGCCAGGCAACGGCGTCAACCACCATCGAACAAAAACTTATCGCCTTTACCCCCACCCGCAAAGATCGCAGCTTTACCGAAAAGCGGGCTGTTCTGCGGTCGTTGATCAAGGAAGAAGGCGAATCCTGCACCAACGCCATCATCTTCTGCAATCGCAAGATGGACGTCGATGTTGTCGCCAAATCGTTGAAATCGCACGGCTTCAATGCCGCGCCAATCCACGGCGACCTTGAACAGTCGCAGCGCATGAAAACGCTCGACTCGTTCCGTGATGGCTCGTTGCACCTGTTGGTCGCCTCCGATGTGGCTGCGCGCGGGCTCGACATTCCGGCCGTCAGCCACGTTTTCAACTTTGATGTGCCCTCGCACCCCGAAGACTACGTGCACCGCATTGGCCGCACGGGCCGGGCCGGACGGCTAGGCAAGGCCTACACCATTTCGGTTCCGTCGGATGCTAAGTATCTGGCCGCCATCGAATCCCTGGTGAAGATGGAAATACCGCGCGGCGAGGTTCCTGCCGGCGCCTTGGAGGATGTCGCAGATCGTCCGGATCGCCCGCGCGAAGAGCGTGGCAGCCGGGGGGCGGCGCCGCAGCGGGGCCGCAAGACAGACGAGCGGCGCGACCGCACACCGCGTCCGCCCAAAGATGCTGAACCCGCGTCGATGACGCCGATTGCCCAGCCTGTGGCAGAAGAGTTGGAACAGCGCGCAGAGGCCCCAAAGCGCGAGGAGCGTGTTCGCGACGACCGCCCTCGCGATGATCGCCCGCGCGAGCGTCGGGACGACACGCGCATGCCAGAGCGCAGCCATGACCGTGCGCCAGATCGCAGTCACGACCGCGCGCCAGATCGCCGCGATCGCGGGCAGCGGGATGATCACCGTGTCTTGGGCTTGGGCGACCATGTTCCAGACTTCATCTTGCGCAGTTTTGCGCTGAAGCCTTCCCTCGTCCGCGACGCGGATGAAGCGGATCAAACGGCCGAATCTGAAGCATAAGCGATGTCCGGGGGCTAATGGCCCCCGGATCCATCCCAGTTTGGCTTACAGCGCATCCTTCCAGGCGCGCAGCCGCGCGGCGTTCACGCCCATATCCCCCTCGCCAAATCGCAGCCTTGCCCAAACAGCAATTGTGCCGTCCGGCATTTCTTGCGCCGTGGTAAAGTCAGGAAATCCCCAAAGCGCAGACCGCGTGATCCACGTGATCCGCCCCTCTGGCACAGAGCCCGCAAATACAGATGTGCGCGCCGTGGCGGACGCCGTTTCGGCAAGACGGTCCAAGGTCTGCCGCCCGCCGGACAAACGCATCACCGCGCCGCCCGTCAACGCCCGAACCTGCCCATCAACGATTTCCGAAAGGGCAGCCGCCGGCTCCACGTTCCAGCGCGCCGGATCATTCTTTGAAAATCTGACAAAGCCCATGAACCCGACCAGAATCAGGATCGTCAGAATGACCACCAGCTGCATGGAACCCCTCATCGTTGTGTGCGCGCCCAGTGGTACAAACAGATCAACTCGTACCCGACATGGGCCCCGGCAATCGCCGTGGCGCCAGTGGTATCATAGGGTGGGGAAACCTCAACCACGTCTCCGCCAACCATGTTGATCCCGGCCAAGTCCCGCAAGATGGCGGCGGCTTGCCAAGACTGCAACCCACCCCATACGGGCGTGCCCGTGCCCGGCGCAAAGGCCGGATCCAGCGCATCGATATCAAAGGTCACATAAGTCGCGCGGTCGCCGACGATGTCTTTGATCTTGGCCACACAGGCGGCAATGCCCTTTTCATGCACCTCGCGTGCGTCAATCACGTTCACGCCAAGGTAATCTTCCGTCGTCGTGCGAATACCCACTTGGACAGACCTTTTAGGATCCACAAGACCCGTCTTGACCGCCTTGTACATCATGGTGCCGTGATCAATCCGGGTCAGATCGTCGTCTGGCCACAGGTCGGAATGGGCATCAAAATGGACCACGGACAGCGGTCCGAACTTTTCCGCATAGGCTTTGAGGATCGGGAAGGTGATGTAATGATCGCCGCCCAGCGTGATCGACCCTGCCCCGGCCTGCAAGATGGTGCGGATATGCGCCGTCAACGTTTCCGGAAAGTCAGCAACTTTGGCATAGTCAAATGCGCAGTCGCCGTAATCAACGATTGCCAACTCCTCCAACGGATTGGTGGGCCATCCATAGGGCGGATCATAGGGCATCAAAGACGAGGCTTCACGGATCGCGCGCGGCCCAAACCGTGTGCCAGCGCGGTGCGTCACCGCCTGATCAAAAGGAACGCCCGTGATCGCAAGGTCGACCCCGGTCAGATCCTTGCTATAGGTCCGCCTCAAGAAAGAGGTTGCCCCCCCAAAGGCGTTTTCAAAGGCATATCCGCGCAGGCCCGCGCGCGTGAAAGCGGTGTCCACTTGGGACTTGGCATCTTCCAAAGCCATGATGTTGTGATCCGGAATATCTCGTCACGTCGTCATTGGTTTTGCCCCGGAGACGCCGCGGATCCGGATGCCCGCATTGGTCACGACATCGGGAAAAAGTCAAGTGTTGCGCTGGCGTGCAGACCAAGGGAATACGATTTTTCCTTATTCATCAATATCTTGCCTTCCACCTCTTGCACAAGTTGACGGCACACGACCGACGCCGCACCCTCAGCCGATCTTGTAGCCTTCGCGTACCAGATCATCGGTCACCCGGCGGATCGCCTTCTCCAACGTCTCGACCACAAAATCAACTTCGGGTTCGGTGATCGTCAAGGCCGGGCTCATCACGTTCAAATGCCCGATGGGCCGAACCATAAGGCCCATGTCTTCGCATAGATCAGAGATTCGTTTGCTTTCGTTGACCCCGTCCGGCAAGGGCACCTTGGTCTCTTTGTTCGATACATTTTCGACGCAGAGCATCAGCTTTTTGCCCCGCGTGTCGCCCACAAGCGGCAAATGGGCCAAATCCTGAAGGCGGCGTTCAAAATAGCTGCCCACGGATGCGGCATGGGCCAAAAGGCCCTCGCGCTCGATGATCTCGATGTTTTTCAGGGCAACGGCACAGGCCACCGGATGGCCGGAATAGGTCAACCCTGAAGTAAACCAACGCTCACCGCCCTTTGCCATGACCTTCCAGATCCTGTCGGAAAAGATCATGGCGCCCAAGGGGATATAACCCGAAGTCAAACCCTTGGCCGTTGTCACGATATCGGGCTGAACCCCAAATTCGGCCAGGGACGCAAACCAATGACCCACGCGTCCAAAAGCCGTCACAACTTCATCGGCAATGAACAGGATGTCGTGCTTTTGACAAACCTGCCACATCCTGAAAAGATAGCCATCAGGCGGAATGATGATCCCGCCCGACGCTTGGATCGGCTCAGCGATAAAGCCACCAATTCGGTCAGCCCCAACGCGGGCGATAAGCGCCTCAAATTCCGCAATCAGAAAATCAGTGAATTGCTCGGGACTCAGATGATCCGGCCGACGATAGGGATTTGGGCAAGTCAGGTGCCAAATTCCCTCTTCCTTGTACCGAAACTCCTCAATCCGATCGCCGTTTCTGTTGCCCACAGATTGCGTCAGATAGGTGGACCCATGGTACGAATTTTCGCGGGCCACGATGCCCGTTTTGTGCGGATTGCCGCGGGCATGATGGTAAAAGCTGACCATGCGCACCGCCGTGTCGACAGCCGTGGATCCGCCTGTTGTAAAATGCACCCGGTTCAGATCCCCCGGGGCCAATTCCGCCAATTTTGCGGCCAGTCGGGCTGCGGCATCGTTGGTGGTGTCCACAAAGAAGTTGGAATAGCCAAGCCGCATCGCCTGATCGGCCATGCAATCAGCAATCTCGCGGCGCCCAAGACCAATGTTGGTGCACCACATTCCGCCGACGGCATCCAGATAGCTGCGGCCAGCCGCATCCCAAAGCGTCACCCCTTCCCCGCGCGTCAAAACCAAAGAGCCCTTTTCTTCAAACGGGCCAAAATTCGTCCATGGATGCATCACATGGGCGCGGTCCATCTCCCACAGGTCTTGATTGGGACGCGTCGGCGCAGATGTCACGGCAGGGGCAGACATTTTGAATCTCCAGTCAATAGAAGATCAGGATAGTCTGCCGTGCCAAAAAGGCCAGCGGAATTTGATCAAAACCTTAGAACAGCTTTTGCTTTGCCTTCGACAGGGTAAATCCATGGCCTGCCGGGTTGATGCAGGTCAGCCCGGTCTTTTCCGATTGGCAGGTGATCCCTGCCAAGGTCACCTCTTCGCCATAGCCCAGTTCCAAACCGGCACTGTCGGCCACGACATCCGACACGCAAGCCAAATATCCCTTGCGGCTGTTTGGATCGAGACCAAAACTGCTGCCCCAATCAAACTCACAGCCCTCGGGCATCGTGGTGTAGGTTGGTGTCAACTGCGCCATGTCACAGCGCACGCCCGCATAATCGCCCCCATAAAGGGCGCATTGGATATTTCCCGTCGGGGAATGAAACACGATATAATCCTGCGCAAAGGCACTGCCGGCACCAAAGCACAAGAAAAATCCGATCAATATCTTCATATAAACCTCATCTAAACAACAGGTTGCGCTCTTTCAACAAGACGGGCAAAAAAGCTTGCGCCGATCGGGGCGGCCTCATCGTTGAAATCGTAGGCCGCATGATGCAGCCCAGCGCCCGGCCCCGTACCCAAAAACAGATAAGCGCCGGGTCGTGCTTCCAGCATGTAGGAAAAATCTTCAGATCCCATTTCGCGTGGAGAGTCCCCATCCACCGCCTCAGCCCCCGCAACCTCGCCCGCCACATCGGTTGCAAAAGCCGCTTGCGCAGGGTGGTTGATTGTCGCCGGATAGCCCCAATCGTAATCCACCTTTGTCTGCACACCATAAGCCAATCCATGGCCTTCGACGATCTCGAAGATTCGCTTTTTTAGCAAGGCGCGGACAGCGGGTTTGAAACACCGGATCGTCGCGGTAAACGTCGCCTCTTCGGGGATGATGTTCGATGCGGTTCCCGCATGAACCATGGTCACCGAAATCACGGCCTCGTCCAGCGCATAGACATTGCGCGGAATAATGGTTTGCACCGCACCCACCATGCCGATCAAGGCCACCACCGGATCTATGCATTCATGCGGCGTGGCCCCGTGGCCCCCGCGGCCCGTGATCGTGACGCAGGCCGTGTCCACCGACGCCATCAACGCCCCCGGATTGGTGTAGAAATGGCCAAAGGGCAAGTTCGGGGCGTTATGGATGCCGTAAACCTGTGTCACACCAAAGCGGTCCATGACCCCTTCCTTGACCATAACCATGCCCCCCGCCCCGTCCTCTTCGGCCGGTTGAAACAACAGGGCCACGCGCCCGGCAAAGCGGCGTGTTTCGCACAGATATTTGGCCGCCCCCAGCAACATCGTGACGTGGCCATCATGACCGCAGGCATGCATCTTCCCCGGAATGGTCGAGGCATGGTCGGCACCCGTCGTCTCAAGAATGGGAAGGGCATCCATATCGGCGCGCAGACCAATCGTTGGCCCCTCGCCTGTTCCGTTGATGATCGCCACGATTCCGGTCTTTGCGATGCCCATGTGCACTTCGTCTACACCAAATTCGCGCAGACGTTCGGCAATGAAGGCAGCCGTGTTGTGGCAGTCAAAGGACAACTCGGGATTTTGGTGCAGATGACGACGCCACGTCTTCATGTCCGCGGAAAAAGAGGCGATACGGTTCAAGACTGGCATATATGGCTCCTCGACATTGCCATAGGATCAAACCGCAAATCTTGGGTGGCGACAATGGCTTCTCCGCATTCTGACGACAGATCGCAGCAACTCGACGCCGATCAGGGCAGTGAAATCGCGCGATTGCGCAGGATCATGCGGCAGTTGCGCGATCCGGTCACAGGCTGTCCTTGGGACATCGAACAAAGCTTTGCCACGATTGCCCCCTACACCATCGAAGAGGCGCATGAAGTTGCAGACGCGATTGAACGGCAGGCTTGGCCTGAACTGCCGGGGGAACTTGGCGATCTGCTGCTGCAGGTCGTGTTTCATTCCCAAATGGCGGCTGAGGCAGGGCTTTTCGACTTTGACGATGTGACCACGGCAATCTGCGACAAGATGATTGCGCGCCACCCGCATGTTTTTGGCACCGAAAGCCGCGAGAAGACGTCCGAGCAACAGACCGCAGACTGGGAAAAGATCAAGGCGGCCGAACGGGGTCCGGCCCGGGTGCTGGACGGGGTGGCCTTGGGCCTTCCGGCATTGACGCGGGCGGTCAAACTGCAAAAGCGCGCGGCCCGTGTTGGATTTGACTGGCCCTCGACAGATGAGGTCGTCGCTAAGATCGCCGAAGAAGCCGCAGAATTGGTCGAGGCGCGCGACACCCTGACCGCTGCCGAAGTCCACGAAGAATTTGGCGACCTGATGTTCGTCATGGCCAATCTGGCACGGCACCTGAACGTCGACCCCGAGGCGGCCTTGCGCGCGGCCAATGCCAAATTCTCGCGCCGCTTTGGCCGAATCGAAGATTGGCTGGCCGAGGATGGAAAAACCCCGGATCAGTCTGATCTGGCAGAAATGGATGCCCTTTGGAACCGCGCAAAAGCCGAGGAACGGCAAACTTAAGCACCGGAAAAAGCAATAGATGATTTTTTTACTCAGGATATTGACGGGCTTGTCAGATCGGGTCTAAAAGGGCTGGGATAATTCCTGACAAAAGGACTAAACTATGCGCACTTCCCTTTTGGCCCTCGCATTCGTCGCCACCAGCCTGCCCGCCCTTGCTGAAGAAGTGAACATTTACTCGCACCGGCAGCCTGAATTGATCCAACCCCTGCTGGATGCGTTCACGGCCGAAACCGGGGTCACCGTCAATGTCGCCTTCGTGGACAAGGGCATGGCGGAACGCCTGATCGCCGAAGGCGACCGTTCGCCGGCAGATCTTGTTTTGACCGTGGATATCGCACGCCTGACGGAAATCGTCGCGGCCGGCGTCACCCAGCCTGTGACATCCGCCATCCTCGACGCGAATATCCCTGCCGAATATCGGGATGCTGGCAATCAGTGGTTCGGTCTGACAACACGGGCACGGATCGTCTATGCAAGCAAAGATCGCGTCAGCCCCGGCGAAGTGACGAGCTATGAAGATCTTGCGTCCGACAAATGGAAGGGACGGATCTGCACCCGCTCGGGATCCAACGACTATAACGTCGCGTTGACGGCGGGGATTTTGGCGCATCATGATGCGGCCTTTACCACCCAGTGGCTCGAAGGGGTCAAAGCCAACCTCGCCCGCAAACCTGAAGGCGGCGACCGCGACCAGGTCAAGGCGATCTGGGCCGGTGAATGTGATATCTCTGTCGGAAACACCTATTACATGGGTGAAATGCTGGCCGATCCGGAACAGGCGGAATGGGCAAACTCGGTCAACATCGTCTTTCCGGTGTTTGATGGCGGCGGCACCCACATGAATGTCTCAGGCATGGCCATGACCAAATCCGCCCCGAACCATGATGCCGCGCTGAAATTGATGGAATGGCTGTCGTCAGATACGGCCCAGAAGATCTATGCCGAAACCAACCACGAATTCCCGGTCAAGCCGGGCGTGGCGCGGTCTCAACTGGTGCAAAGCTGGGGCACCTTCACGCCGGACACGTTGAACCTGTCCGACCTTGCGGCTTTGCGCCCTCAGGCACTCAACCTGATTGAAACCGTGGATTTCGACGGCTGATCCACGCCAAAAGTTCTTCGGCGAAACGGGGCCCTCGGGCCCCGTTTTTATTGACCATCTGGACAAGATTGTTCACAAAGGGCAATCAAACAAAGGATCGTCCCATGACCGCCCGCAAGATCATCATTGACACCGACCCGGGGCAAGACGATGCCTTTGCCATTTTGCTGGCCCTTGCCAGCCCAGAGTTGACGGTCTTGGGCATCTGCGCGGTTGCTGGCAATGTTCCCTTGCCCCTGACGGAAAAGAACACCCGCATCATTTGCGAATTGGCTGGAAAGCCGCAAACACGGGTCTTTTCCGGTTGCGATCGCCCCTTGAAGCGTCCGTTGGTGACGGCGGAACACGTGCACGGCAAAACCGGGCTGGACGGCCCGGCCCTGCCCGAACCGACGATGCCGCTTGAATCGCAACATGCGGTGGATTTCATCATCGACACGCTGCGCCGCGAACCTGCACACAGCGTAACCTTGTGCCCGCTGGGTCCCTTGACCAACATCGCGGCGGCCTTCTTGAAGGCCCCCGATGTGGTGGGCCGCGTCCAGCAGATCGTCCTGATGGGCGGCGCCTATTTTGAAGTTGGCAACATCACCCCTGCGGCAGAGTTCAACATCTATGTCGATCCGGATGCCGCCGATGTCGTGTTCAAATCCGGGGTCAATCTGGTGGTCATGCCGCTGGACGTGACCCACAAAGTCCTGACCACCCGCAAGCGGGTCGAAGCGTTCCGCGCCATGGGCACGGAAGTGGGCCGCATGGCGGCCGAATGGGCCGATTTCTTTGAACGGTTTGATATGGAAAAATACGGCAGCGAAGGCGCACCGTTGCATGATCCAACCGTCATCGCCTATTTGCTCAAGCCCGAACTTTTCAAGGGTCGGCATATCAACGTCGAAATTGAAACCACGTCAGAATTGACCATGGGCATGACGGTGGCCGATTGGTGGGGCGTCACCGGGCGCCCGGCCAATGCCCTTTTCGTGGGGTCGGTCGATGCCGACGGCTTCTTTGCGCTGCTGACCGAAAGACTGGCCCGGCTTTAACCCCGGTCACCCCAAGGCATAGCCTGACCCGCGGACGGTGCGCAGCGGGTCTTCGCCGCCGGTGGCCATCAGGGCCTTGCGCAGTCGGCCGATATGAACATCGACGGTGCGGCTGTCGACATAGATATCCCGGCCCCAAACCCGGTCTAACAAGGCTTCTCGGCTGAAAACCCGGCCGGGACGTTCCAGAAACGTCGACAACAACCGAAACTCCGTGGGCCCAAGTTTCAACTCGGCCCCTGCCCGCGTCACGCGGTGCGTCTCGCCGTCCAACCGCAGATCGCTCCACTCCAGGATCTGACCGGCGGCAGCGGGGCGCACGCGGCGCAGCTGCGCACGCAAACGCGCCATCAGTTCCACCACGGAATAAGGCTTGATCACGTAGTCATCAGCGCCCGTTTCCAGACCACGAACCTTGTCCACCTCTTCGGACCGCGCCGACAGCATGATCACCGGAATACCGCGTGTTTCCGTCTTCATACGCAACCGGCGGCACACCTCGATGCCCGACACATGCGGCAACATCCAGTCAAGCAAGATCAGATCGGGCAAACCCTCGGCCACCCGCTCCAGCGCCTCTTCCCCGTCCCGGGCAGAGACGACAACAAAGCCCTCCGCCTCCAGATTATAGCGCAAGACTTCGCGCTGTGCGGGTTCATCTTCGACCAAAAGAACCGTTGGCTGGGTCATAAGTCTGACTCGCGTACAATGGCATCAACCTTGGGACGGGCATCCCCGGGCATCGATCCGGTGGCCAGGTAAATCACCTGTTCGGCGATCGATGTTGCATGATCGCCGACGCGTTCCACATTCTTGGCGATGAAATGCAGATGCATGCAGGCCGAAATCTTCCGGGGATCTTCCATCATATGGGTCAGGAATTCGCGGAACAATGTATTGTACATCTGGTCCACATCGTGGTCGCGCTGACGCACTTCTTCGGCCAAAACCGGATCACGCGCGATAAAGGCGTCCAGCGCATCCTTCAAAAGCAAACCCACCAGACGCGCCATGCGGCGCAGCGATCCGCCAGCGCCGGGAATGGGCGTCAAGGTGGCCAGCACCTTGGACCGTTTGGCCAGATTCTTGGCATAATCGCCGCAGCGTTCCAGATTGCCCGCAATCTTGATCACCGACAAAACGACCCGAAGGTCAGACCCCATGGGCGCGCGCAACGCAATCAAGCGCGCGCATTCGCTGTTGATCTCTTCTTCGATCCGGTCAATCGCCTCGTCGTTCAAACGCACACGCTCGGCCAATTCGTCATCATTGGTTTCAAGGGCTTTGGCCGCATCGGCCAGAGCCGCTTCCACCATGCCGCCCATGCGGGTGATCAGGGCCTGAACCGTTTCAAGATCACGGTCATAGGCCGACAGAATATGTTGCGTATTGGTCATGTCGCCCCCTTAGCCGATCCGGCCGGTGATATAAGATTCCGTACGCGGGTCTTTCGGGTTGGTGAAGATCTGTGTCGTCTCGCCATACTCCACTACATTTCCAAGGTGGAAAAAAGCGGTGCGCTGCGAAACGCGGGCGGCCTGCTGCATCGAATGTGTCACGATAACAACCGAAAACTGGCTGCGCAAATCGTCAATCAGTTCTTCAACTTGCGCGGTTGCAATCGGGTCAAGGGCTGAACACGGCTCGTCCATCAGCAACACCTCGGGCGAGGTGGCGATGGCGCGGGCAATGCACAGACGTTGCTGTTGGCCGCCCGACAACCCGGTGCCCGGGGCCTGAAGGCGGTCTTTGACCTCGTTCCACAAGGCCGCCTTGCGCAGGCAGCTTTCCACCACGTCGTCCAGTTCGGCCTTGTTGCGCGTCAGACCGTGGATCTTGGGGCCATAGGCCACGTTGTCGTAAATGGATTTGGGAAAGGGGTTCGGCTTTTGGAACACCATGCCAACCTTGGCCCGCAGTTGAACCGGATCGACACGCGGATCGTTGATATCCTCGCCTTCGATGGTGATCAAACCTTCCACCCTGCAGGATGGAATCGTGTCGTTCATCCGGTTCAGACACCGCAGAAAAGTGGATTTTCCGCAGCCTGATGGGCCGATGAAAGCCGTGACGGTCTTGTCAAGAATGTCCACATCGACATCTTTGATGGCGTGGTTCGTGCCGTAATAGACCTGCACCTTGCGGGCTTCGATTTTGTTGGACTGGATCAAGACACGGGACTCCATGTTCATATCTTTCATATCACCACCTACCAGCGGCGTTCGAATTTGCGGCGCAGATAGATCGCAGCCGCGTTCATGACGATAAGGACGACCAGCAAAACGATGATGGCCCCCGAGGCGCGCTCAACAAAGCCCGGATCGCCGCGCGTGGTCCAGGTATAAACCTGAACCGGCAGCGCCGAGGCCGGGTCAAACAATCCCCCCGGAAAGTCGCGCACAAAGGCCACCATGCCGATCAAAAGCAAGGGGGCCGTTTCCCCCAACGCCTGGGCCAGACCAATGATCATCCCGGTCAGAATTCCGGGCATGGCCAGCGGCAGAACGTGGTGAAAAACGGTTTGCAGCTTTGACGCGCCAACCCCCAAAGCCGCATCGCGGATCGATGGCGGCACGGCTTTCAGCGCAGCCCGGGTCGGAATGATGATGCGCGGCAGGGTCATCAAGGTCAGCACAAGACCGCCGACAATCGGGGCCGATTGCGGCAGGCCCGCAAAGTTGATGAAGATTGACAGACCAAGGATGCCGTAAACAATCGACGGCACCGCCGCGAGGTTCGCAATGTTAACCTCGATCAGATCGGTCCAGCGGTTCTTTGGGGCGAATTCTTCAAGGTAAACCGATGCGGCCACCCCGATGGGCAAGGACAACAGCAAAACCACCATCATCATCATCAAGGATCCGATGATCGCAATGCCAAGTCCGGCCGCTTCAGGCCGCTTGTCAGAGGCGTCTGGCATCGTCACGAAGCCGGGGTTGAATTCGCTTTTCAATATTCCCGCCGCACGCAGATTATCCGCAAGGATCAGCTGTTCGGGCGAGGTATTTTTATCAAGCGCCGCCGATTCCATCGTCACGCGGCCTTTGAAGTAACCGTCAATGCGCCCCGAAGCGATGGCCGTAAACGGAATGGTTGTGCCAATCAGGCCGGGATTTGCCATCACCATATCCCGCAGGGTTGCCGATGATTCTTCCGAAATCATCTGGCCGATTTCCTTGGGCTTCATCGCGCCAAGATCTACGCCTTTGGCAGCAATTTCGGCCTCCAGCGAATGGGCCAGAATTTTGGCATAACCCAAGGTGGTCACCTTGGTCAGAACCGCCGGATCACGGGTGCCTGACTTGTCAGCGATGCTTTCTTCGATCAGCACAGGAAACGTCAGAAAGGATTGGCGAAACGCCGGGCTTCCGGCCGACAGGATCGACACCAAAAGCCAGACCAGCATCGCCAAGGCGACCAGAATGGCCACCAGACCATAGGCCTTGAATCGGGCCTCTGCCGCGTTGCGCTGTTTGGTGCGCTTGTCTTGGGTCAGCAGCGAGTTGTTCATTCGTATTGCTCCCGGTATTTGCGCACAATCACAAGGGCGACGACGTTCAGGCCCAAGGTTATGGTGAAAAGCGTCAGACCCAAGGCGAAAGCGACGAGTGTTTCGGGGCTGGCAAATTCTGTATCGCCCGTCAATTGGCTGACGATCTTCACGGTGACGGTTGTCATCGCCTCAAACGGGTTCAACGACAGTTTTGCCGCCGCCCCTGCCCCCATGACCACGATCATCGTCTCGCCAATGGCGCGGCTGGCGGCCAGCAAAATGGCCCCCACAATCCCCGGCAAGGCTGCGGGAATGACAACCGACCGCACGGTTTCTGACGGCGTGGCCCCCAGACCCAAGGATCCATCGCGCAGGGACTGCGGCACTGCGTTGATGATGTCGTCGGACAGGGACGACACGAAAGGGATCACCATGATCCCCATCACCAAGCCCGCCGTCATCACCGAAGAGGAGCTGTCGCCAAATCCCAAAGGCTGGGCAAAGTAATCGCGCAGCAAAGGACCAACCGTAATCAGCGCGAAAAGACCATAAACAATCGTCGGAATGCCCGCCAGAATCTCGATCGCGGGTTTGACCCAGGCGCGCACGGATTTGGATGCGTATTCCGCAAGATAGATCGCGCTCATCAACCCAATGGGAACCGCGACAACCAGCGCGATGGCGGACACATACAAGGTGCCCCAGACCAAGGGCAAAATACCAAGCGAGGATCCGCCGCCAAATCTGGGGTTCCAGACAGTGGAAAAGAAGAATTCTGAAGCGGGGTAAAGTTCAAAGAAATGCCCCGTTTCCACCACCAGCGATGCCACGATTCCAACCGTTGTCAGAACAGCGACCAGCGAGCACAGGATAAGGGCAACCATGATCGTGCGTTCGGTAAAAGTCCGCGCGCGAAAATCTGCCTTGATCGTGCTCAAGCCAAACAGGGCACCCGCGCCCCCCAGAACCAAAGAGGCGGCTACCGCCCCCCCAAGCCCCAAAGGACGGCCCAAAATCAGGTGTAAAACAATCGCCAACACGATCCCAAGGGCCGCATATTGCAAGGTGACCGCCCCATGAAACGACGGCAGCGAGTGCATTTCGGAAACCTTGCTGCGCATCGTCTTGGCGCGGTTGCGCCCAACGGTGAAGGCGGCGATCAAGAAGACCACAATGCCAAGCGCAAATATCAGCCGATACAAAACCGACGATGATGTGGCCTCAGCGACGGCTTGATCCTGCGAAAAAGCCGCCCCTGCGAAAAGCGTCAGGGCGGCAAACGGGAAAGAAAAGGCAGACTTCATCACCAGTCATCACTTTCTGGAAAAGGCAGGGCGGGCCAAGTTCTGGCCCGCCCGATTTTACTCTGCTTATTCCAGCGGGCCCATTGGCGTTTCCGCTTCAACCGCAGCTTGGGTTGCGGCCAGTTCCGGATCGGGAACCAGACCGTAATCTGCCAAGGCGCCATCCGGACCAGCCATTTCGTCAGAAACGAAGAACTGGATGTACTCTTTCAGGCCGGGGATCACACCGATGTGCTGCTTCTTCACGTAGAAGTACAGCGGACGCGACACAGGGTATTCACCCTTCGAAATCGTCTCAACCGACGGCGCAACGCCGTTCATTGTGGCGACTTTCAACTTGTCGGTGTTGTTTTCGTAGAAGGACAGACCGAACACGCCAATCGCCATCTTGTTGGCGTCGATACGCGACAAGGTTTCGGTATAATCACCGTCGATATCAACCGAAGCACCGTCCGCGCGCAGGGCGTGGCACTTTTCAATGGCTTCTTTCTTCTTTGCGTCATCGTCCGCCCCAGCCGAAGCGGCCAAGAACAGGTCATACGCGCCAGCAGCCTTGCAGCCCTCTTCCAGAACCTTGATGTCGAACACTTCGCGTGTGCCGTGCTTGGTTCCGGGGATGAAAGCCATGATGTCTTGTGCGGGCAATGCGGGGTTCACATCGGCCCAGGTCTTTGCGGCGTTTGCAACAACTGCGCCGTCCTTAACGGTCTCAGCGGCCAAAGCGCCCCAGATGTCCAGCGGCGTAAAGACGAAGTCAGCGCCAGCCACGTCCGAAGCGAAGACAATGCCATCGTACCCGATACGCACTTCCATCAGGTCCGTCACGCCATTGGCGAGGCAATTGTCGATGTCCGACTGCTTGATGCGCGAGGAAGAGTTCGCGATGTCGATCGTGGTTTCGCCCACGCCTTCGCATAGCATTTTGCGGCCAGCGCCCGAACCGCCACCTTCAACAACGGGGGTCCCGAATTCGAAGTTTTCGCCGAAAGCTTCCGCCACAATGGTCGCATAGGGCAAAACGGTCGATGATCCAGCAATTTGGATCTGGTCGCGGGCAGAGGCGGTCATCGCGGAAGCCGCGAGAATGGCCAGCGCCGAAGCGGACATTTTTGTGAATGACATGTGTAACTCCGTCTAAGAGGTTCAAAGGCCCCTGTGGCCTTCCTCTGTGCCCGTCTAGGACGCCAGTTCAAACATTTTGCGACGGTTTTGTAACAGTTCCATGACAAAGCCCGGGGCCCGCACCGCGAAAAATCAACCGATAGGAAGCATCACACTGAATTTGCTGCCTTTTCCCGGTTCGCTGTCTATGACAAGCCGCCCGCGGTGCCGACTGACGATATGCTTCACGATGGCAAGCCCAAGGCCCGTTCCCCCCTTTTCCCGCGATCTGTGGGAATCGACGCGGTAAAAACGCTCGGTCAGGCGGGGCAGATGCAAGGGATCGATTCCCTCGCCGTGATCCTTGACCGTCAGGCACAAGACCAGCCCCCGCAAGCCGATATTTTCGCGCAGGTCAATTTCAACCGCCGCGCCCGAGGCGGATCCGTATTTGATTGCATTCTCAATCAGGTTGGAAAGGACCTGTAACATCTGATCGCGATCTGCCCGCAGGATATGCGGCACCTCGGCGCCTGTCACATTCAAACCAATCCGGGCGGCCTCTGCCATCGGGCGCAGCGTGGCAACAGCCTGACCGACAAGATCAGACATGTCTTCCTCGCGGTCAGGGCGCACCCGTTCCTCCGCTTCAACGCGGCTTAGGTGCAGCAAATCGCGCACCAGTCGGTTCATCCGCTCGGCCTCACTGGCCATGATGTCCAGAAATCGCGCGCGGGCGGCCGCATCGTCGCGCGCCGGGCCGCGAAGCGTATCGATAAACCCCAAAAGCGATGTTAGCGGCGTGCGCAGCTCGTGGCTGACATTGGCCACAAAATCGCGCCGCATCTGGTCCATTTGGGCCATCGCGGTCAAATCCTGAAAGACAAGCACGACACCGTTCTGCAACGCCGTCACATGCGCCTCATAGACGGTATCCTGGCTTGGGCCAGGCACGACCAACCGCGCCACCCGGGTTCCCGGCGATACCCGCACCGCCGTGATGGCCTCCAGAATTTCAGGTTGGCGCAGCGGAATCGCAAAATGCCGCCCCACGGACGTCACCCCAAACAAATCCTGCGCGGCAGGGTTCAAAAGCGCAATCCGATCGTCCGATCCGATTCTCAAGGCAGGGGTTGGCAAGGCAGACAAGATCAGATCATGGTCAGTCATCATACCCTCATGCGGCTTTCGGCCGAACACTGGGTGAAGCCGCGTCTGCGCGCAAGCCCTTAGACAGCTGGTGTGTCGCGCTGAAAAATCCAGTCGTGATCTGGATCATTTTGAAATCGCCATTTGCGCAAAGGTCCGGCCATGACGTTCAGGTAATACAAATCATACCCATACGGCGCGCCGCACGGATGGTGACCCTTGGGTACCAAAACCACATCATGGTTCTTGACGGCCATGGTTTCATCCAAAGACCCGTCTTCGGTATAAACCCGCTGCACCGCAAACCCTTGGGCGGGGTTCAGCCTGTGGTAATAGGTTTCTTCCAGATAGGTCATGCGCGGAAAATCGTTCTCGTCGTGCCGATGGCTGGGATAGGATGACCAGTTTCCGCCGGGCGTGAAAACCTCGGTCACCAGCAAACTGTCGGCCACGTCAAGGGCCTCCATGGCGATGTTGTTGATATAGCGCGTGTTTTGTCCAACCCCGCGCTGGGTAAGGGTGATCCCATCAGGCCCCAGTCGCCGCGCAGGATGCCCCCCGCTGGCCGGGGCAGAGCAGACGGCCAACGTGCAATGCGTGGCCGCCGTCGCAGACCAAGACGCACCGCCGGGCAGATACAGGCAATGCGGCGGTGTTTTTTCAAACACGTCCATCCGATCGCCCATCACGCCCCAATCCTGGCCCGCGCCCGTCACATGCGCCTTGCCTTCGACCAAAACCAAAATCACTTCGCGCCCGTCGGTTGTGCCCCCGACATGATCCCCCGGTGCCAGACGATGCAGGGCAAACCCGACATAGCCCCAACCAGCGGACTCTGGCGTAATGTCATGCACAAGGCCCTGTGTGCCCATCGGTTTGCGAAGTAAATCTGCCATGTCCGTCCACTTTCCTTTGTCCAAGATACGCCCGCCTGCGCCGGGCAATTGGCCCGCCGCGCGCCCGTGCCTTGGTGCCGTCTCAGACCAGAATCTGACCCTTTTGCGCTGCCTCAAAGGCTTGCCGCGCGGCCTTGACCTCGCTGCGCGCAGACACTTCGGGCACGCCAACCTCCCACCAGCTTCCGCCAGCTTTGGTTGTGTGCCACGGGTCGCTGTCGATCACGATCACAACGGGACGGTCGGCAGTCTTCGCCTTGGCCAATTCCGTTTCCAATTCGGCAATCGAGCCGGCCTTCACGGCCAGCGCCCCCATGGCGCCGGCATGGGCGACAAAATCGATATGCGACGGGTTGACGTGATACGACTCGTCCAGAAGGTTGTTGAACCCTGCCCCGCCTGTGCCCTTTTGCAAACGGTTGATGCACCCATAGCCGCGGTTGTCGGTGATCACGACGGTAAAGGGCACCCCCATCATCACGGCGGTCGCCAGTTCCGAATTGGCCATCATGTAACTGCCATCCCCAACCATGCAGATAACATCTGCCTTGGGACGGGCCATCTTGATCCCCAAAGCACCGGCAATTTCATAGCCCATGCAGGAAAACCCGTATTCCATGTGATAGCCGCCTTGGGCCGCATTCCAGATCTTGTGCAACTCGCCCGGCATCGTGCCCGCCGCGCCCATGACAATGGTGGCCGGGCCAGATGACCGCTGAACGGCCCCAATCACCTGCCCATCCGTCGGCAGCGCGTTTCCGTCCAAAGGCCGGGCTTTTTCGGCTTCCGTTGCGGCAAGCCAGTCGGTCTGCAGCGCAGGATCGGGTGACCAGGTTTTTGCCCCAAGCGCGGCACCAAAGGCCTCAAGCGCAACTTTTGCATCGCTGACAAGGTTCAGCGCACCATGCTTATAGGCATCATAAGCCTGCACATTCACAGACAAAATCCGCAGGTCGGGATTTTTGAACAAGGACCAAGACCCTGTGGTGAAATCCTGCAGCCGGGTGCCCAGGGCCACCACGACATCCGCCGTTGCACAAAGCGCATTGGCGCTGGATGATCCGGTCACGCCCACCGGGCCAAAATTCATCGGATGATCATGCGCCAGAACCGATTTGCCGGCCTGCGTTTCCACAACCGGTATAGCATGTTTTGCGGCAAAGGTGGCAAGACACGCCTCCGCCCCCGAATAGATCGCCCCGCCCCCCGCCACGATGACAGGGGTCTTGGCCGCCTTCAAAAGATCGATCGCCGCGGCCAGTTCCTGCGCATCCGCCTCTGGCCGCCGAATTTTCCAAACCTTGGGCGCAAAAAAAGCCTCTGGATAATCATAGGCTTCGGCCTGGACATCCTGACAAAAGGCCAGCGTGACAGGCCCACATTCCGCCGGATCCGTCATCACCCGCAGGGCGCGGGGCAAGGCGGTCAAGATATGCTCGGGCCGCGAAATCCGGTCGAAATACCGCGATACCGGACGAAAGCAATCATTGGCAGACACGGTACCGTCGCCGAAATCCTCAACCTGCTGCAACACCGGGTCGGGCGCACGGCTGGCAAAGACATCGCCCGGGATCAGCAACACCGGCAGCCGATTGGCATGGGCCAAGGCGGCCGCCGTCACCATATTGGTCGCCCCCGGCCCAATGGACGAGGTCACCGCCATGGCCCGGCGGCGCTTTGACGCTTTGGCAAAAGCAATGGCCGTGTGGGCCATGGTCTGTTCATTATGGCCGCGCCACGTGGGGATCACGTCACGGTGGGCATACAGCGCTTCGCCCAGACCGGCCACGTTCCCATGCCCGAAAATCGCCCAGACACCTTCGATAAATCGATCACCCTCTTCGGTCATCTGAACGGAAAGCCATTTGACCATGGCCTGCGCGGCGGTCAGGCGAAGAGTCTTCATACCGGTTCTCCCTTGGTGCGGTGCTGGGCCCGCGCATCATCCCAAATGCCGCACAGGCGGCGATAGTTGTCGGCCATGATCGCCGTTGCGTGTGCCGCGTCAATATCACCGGCCAGATAGGCGCGGCCCGTATCGGCGTGAATGGTTCGCCCCACCGCAAATCCCTTGACCAAGGGAAAGGGGGCGGCCAAGCGGAACGAGGCGGCCAATTCATCTTCGGTCTGGCCCAATCCCAAAATCACGATGCCCTGAACATGGGGATCGCGCGTTTCGATCGCAGCGCAGGTCGCCGCCCAGGCTTGCGTGGTCTGCATCGGCTCCAGCTTCCACCAATCAGGATAGATGCCAATGTCATAAAACCGCGTGATCAGCTTGGCCGTGGTCTGATCGTCAATCGGGCCCACCTTGGACGGGATGACTTCCAGCAGCATTTCCAAACGATTGCGCCGACAGGCGTGAAACAGGCGCGTGATCGTTGCCTCTTGGGCGCTTTGCAGATCGGCCGCGTCATCGGGATGGCAAAAGCACAAGACCTTGACGACATGTTCCAGCGGCCATTCGGACAGCCCGCCAAAATCGGGGCCCAATTCCGGCTCCAGCGTCAGCGGGCGTGATCCGGGCCATTCCACGGGCCGCCCGATCCAAAGCCCCTGCCCGGCCGCCCGGTGCAGCGCGGTCTTGCCCAGACGATTGTCGCACAGCAGTCCATACCCCGGACGCCCCTCAGAAACGGCCAGCGCGGCATCCAGACACAATTCCTTGAACCGCCCGATGGACTCGGGCGTCGCGCCCGGCAGATCTTCAAGTTGGGACCGGTGATCAAAAGCAAAGGCTCGCACCTCTGACCATTGTTTGCGCCGATTGGTCGACCAATGGATCTGCTCCAAAGCCGCATCCTTGCGAAGCGCCGGCGTCACCACGCCGCGGCGCAAAAAGAACGCCAACTCCTCCCACGAGGGGTAGGCCGGCGTACAGCCATGACGGCTCACCGCAAAGGCGCCGCAGGCATTGGCGTATTTCAACGCGACGGGCCAGGATTCATCGTCCATCCAACCTTTGACCAGACCTGACATGAACCCGTCCCCCGCGCCCAGCACGTTGAACACTTCAATCGGAAAGCCCGGGCCCGACTGTCCCTCGTCCAGCGTGGCCGCAATATCGCCGGTAAAGGCAACAGCGCCCGCCGCCCCCCGTTTGCATACCAATGTGGCCTTGGACACCGCCCGAACGGCCCGCAACGCGGCAATGGTATCGGTCGTGCCCCCGGCGATGTGAAATTCTTCTTCTGTGCCGACGATCAGATCGAAGAGATGCAAGGTGGCTTGCAGCTTTGCCGTCACCTTTGCGCTTTCAATGAATCGGCTTTCGCCGTCCCCATGGCCCGCCAAGCCCCAAAGGTTCGGGCGATAGTCTATGTCCAAGGCGGTACGCGCGCCGGTTTTGCGGGCCAGGGTCAGCGCCTTCAAAACGGCGGCTTCGGTGCGCGGGTTCGACAGATGCGTCCCCGTGGCCACCACCGCGCGGGCCGAGGCGATGAATTCTTCTTCGATGTCGTCTTCACACAGCGCCATGTCGGCACAGTTTTCCCGATAAAAGATCAAAGGGAAATGATGCTCATCGCGGATTCCCAGCAGAACCAAGGCCGTCAAACGCTCCGGGTCGGACTTGACACCCCGCACGTCCACGCCTTCGCGGATCAGTTCCTCGCGAATAAACCGCCCCATGTGTTCATTGCCAACGCGCGTGATCAGGGCCGATTTCAATCCAAGACGCGCCATGCCCGCCGCCATGTTGGTCGGGCTGCCGCCAATATATTTTTGAAAGGACGCCATATCCTCCAAACGTCCCCCAACCTGCGCGCCATAAAGATCGACCGACGAGCGGCCTATGGTAATGACGTCAAGCAGTTTCATCCGAGTTCTCTTTCTTCAGCAGACACTCCCCAGATTCGGGGAAGAAGACTCACAGTCTATTCAAATTTTTAGAATTTTTATTCCATTTTTCGCCAAAGCAAAAGCAATTTCTTACCCGCGCGCCGAACCGACAGCCACGGCCAAGGTGATCGCCATGGCAATGGTCGCCGACAAGGATCGAAACGCGCCGAAATCGACCTCGGGAACCGTCAGAACCGACTGGGCCGATTTTGCCAAGGGGCCGGACACACGATCGGTTAGGGCCACAACCGGAAGACGGCGGTCATGCGCATCCTGCGCCAAGGCGATGGTTTCTTCCGAATAGGGCGCAAAGGTGATGGCCAACAAGGCATCCCCGGGACGCAGCGCAAATCGGTGGTCCAGCTTGCCCACCCCATCGTGCAGCATGGCCGGAACTGACATTTTTTCAAAGACATATGCCAAATAGCAAGCCACCGGAAACGCCCGGCGCAGCCCCACCACATGAATGGTTTCAGCCTTTGCAAGGATCTCGACCGCCTGGTGCAACGACGCTTCATCCACCGACGAGGCCAAAGCCTCCAGCGAGGCGCGGCCCGCCTCAATAAACTCCCCCAGCAATGCCGAAGGAGAGCCCGCCCCCCCCTGCTTCAGATTTGTCAGGCGCGTGGCATAGTCTGGCCATCCCGGGGCATAGGCCCCCCGAAACAACCGCTGCATTTCCGAGAATCCCGAAAATCCCAAGATTTGGCAAAACCGCATCAGCGCCGAAGGCGGCACATCGGCGCCGGCGGCCAATTCTGCCACGGTTGACACGGCAATTCGGTCCGTATTGGCGGCGATATACTCGGCGCACTGCCGCAAACGCCGGGGCAAATCATCAATGACTTCGGTCAGACGCTCCCGAAACTCCTCGACCGAGGTTGGCGCAGCATCGTTGATCTCTGAAATATCCATCGGCTTCCCCAGCGGCGCGCTTTTGCCGAGAGGCTAACAAGGTGGAACAAATATTCCAACCCCTAAAGGCTTAGGTCTTGGGGTACCGCGACTGCAAGGCAGCATCGATCGCGGGGGTCACGAATTTTGACACATCCCCCCCCAGACGCGCGATTTCCTTGACGAGTTTCGAGGCGATGGCTTGCCGGCGCGCATCTGCCATCAAGAAAACCGTCTCCACCGAGGCATCCATCGCCCGGTTCATGCCGACCATCTGAAATTCATATTCAAAGTCGGCCACGGCCCGCAGGCCGCGAATGATCATCGATGCGCCAACGTCCCGGGCACAATCGATCAGCAGGTTTTCAAACGGATGCACCACAATCTCTCCGCCGAACTTGGCGACGATCGGCGCACATTCCGCCTCAACCATGGCCACCCGGTCTTCCAGCGTGAACAAGGGCCCCTTGTCACGGTTGATGGCCACCCCAATGACCAACCGATCCACCAGCGTCAGGGCGCGCTGAATGATATCGATATGGCCCAGCGTGATCGGATCGAAGGTACCGGGGTAAAGACCAATCCGCATGGGGTGCTCCGCATTGAAGGTGGGGGCACGCAACATTATTGCGCAAGCCGTGGCAAGCCCGAAATTCGGACCAAACGCAAAAACCCGGCCTTAAAAGCCCTTGATCATTCCCTCCAACGCCTCTTTTTCCATGCCCAATTCCATCAGGCGCGCCTTGACCACATCACCGATGGAAATCAGACCCACCAGAACCGCGCCTTCCACAACAGGGATGTGGCGGAACCGGCCGTCGGTCATTTTCTGCAGAACGGCGTCGGTTTGATCGGCCTTGCCGCAGGTGACGACCCGGGCCGTCATGATCGTGCTGACAGCCTCGGTCAGACAAGACGGGCCGCGCCGCGCAATCTCGCGCACGATGTCCCGCTCTGACACGATGCCCGCCAGCGTCTTGCCATCGACCGAGATGACCAGGGCCCCGATCTTGCGTTGACTAAGCAGTTCGGCGGCCTGCGATACCGCAATTCCGGGGGCCACGGTCACCACCCCATCGGATCCTTTGGATTTCAAGATTTGACTGACAAGCATGGGCAACCCTCCCTGATTGTCCTGCTGATGCTCCGCTCAACGCAAGATTATGTCAATCGAATTCCCAATTTTAAACAATAGTTACCCAACGCTCGTCTCCAGCCGGGCCATCTCCGCTCTGGCGCGGCGGATCAACACCTCGGCAAAGCGGTTCAACCGCGATACCCGCGTATCATCCGCGTGCCGGATCAGCCAAAAGCTGCGGGTCAGGTGAATCTGCGTCGGCAGCACGCGAACCAGCTCTGGCGCGGCAGGCAGCGCAAAGTCGTGCACAACCCCCACCCCGGCCCCGGCCCGCAGGAAATTCAGCTGAACCGAGACAGAGTTAGAGGCCAAGGGCGGCGGGGTGATGCCAATCTCGGCCAGATAATCCAATTCCTTGTCAAAAATCATGTCAGGAATATAGCCGACAAAGCGATGTGCGGTCAGATCGGCTGCACTTCGGATGGGGGCGTGTTTGGCCAGATAGTCGCGCGATGCGGCCAGATGCAGGTGATAATCGGTCAACTTTTGCACCGTCAGCCGCCCCGCTTCGGGGCGCGACACGCCGATCGCCATATCGGCCTCACGCTTGGACAGATTGAACACTCTGGGAAGAGCGACGATCTGCACCTCCAACCCGGGATTGTCATCGCAGATCCCGGCAAGGATCTGTGGCAGCAGATAATTGGCACATCCATCTGGCGCGCCGATACGGACCTGTCCCGTCAATCCTTCCGGTCCCAGCATCACCTCGCCAGCCGCGCGCAGGGCAGCCTCGGCCTGTTCGGCATGCGGGATCAACCGAAGCCCCGCTTCCGTCACGGCATAGCCCTGCGGCGACTTTTGAAACAGCCGCGCGTCCAGACTGTCTTCCAACCGTCCAATCCGCCGCCCCACCGTTGCCGGATCGATTTTCAAGACCTTTGCAGCAGCAGACAGGCTTTCGCTGCGAGCTACTGCCAGAAAGATTCTCAGATCGTCCCAGTCCATCGCGCAACCTTGCAAAACTGCAAAACCTCTTTGCCATATTTCTTCTTTGTCCGGCAATTTTGCAATGGTACACAGGATCATCAATTTGGGAGGACTTCCGATGAAAGAAATCGGTCACTGGATCAATGGCAAACATGTGGCGGGAACGTCGGGCCGCTTTGCCGATGTGTTCAACCCGGCCACCGGCGAGGTTCAGGCCCGCGTGGCGCTTGCCACCAAGGCCGAACTGGACAGCGCCACAGCAGATGCTGCGCAGGCCCAAATCAAATGGGGCGCCACCAATCCACAGCGCCGCGCCCGCGTCATGATGGAGATGGTGCGCCTGATCAACCGCGACATGGAAAAACTGGCTTTGGTCTTGTCGGCCGAACATGGCAAGACCGTGCCAGATGCCAAGGGCGATATTCAGCGCGGTCTGGAAGTGATCGAATTCTGCATCGGCGCGCCGCAAATGCTCAAGGGCGAATTCACCGATTCCGCCGGTCCGGGCATCGATATGTATTCCATGCGCCAACCCATCGGGGTTGCGGCCGGGATCACCCCTTTCAACTTTCCGGCCATGATCCCGCTGTGGAAAATGGGCCCGGCCTTGGCCTGCGGCAACGCCTTTATCCTCAAACCGTCCGAGCGTGACCCCTCTGTGCCTTTGATGCTGGCAGAACTGTTCCAAGAGGCCGGCTTGCCCGACGGCGTCTTGCAAGTGATCAATGGCGACAAAGACTCGGTGGATGCGATTTTGGATAACCCGACCATCGCCGGCATCGGCTTTGTCGGATCCACGCCGATTGCGGAATACATTTATGGGCGCGGCTGCTCGAACGGCAAGCGGGTGCAATGCTTTGGCGGCGCCAAGAACCATATGATCATCATGCCGGACGCCGATCTGGATCAGGCGGCCGATGCGCTTGTGGGCGCGGGGTATGGCGCTGCGGGTGAACGCTGCATGGCCATTTCCGTGGCCCTGCCCGTGGGACAGAAGACCGCAGATGCCCTGATCGCCAAATTGATCCCCCGGATCGAAAAGCTGAAGGTCGGCCCTTACACGGCGGGCAACGACATTGACTATGGCCCGGTGGTGACCGCCGCAGCCAAGGCCAATATCCTGAAACTGGTTGAATCCGGCGTGGCGCAAGGCGCCAAACTGGTTGTGGATGGGCGCGGGTTCAAGCTGCAGGGCTATGAAAACGGGTTCTTCGTGGGCCCCCACCTGTTTGACCATGTCACAACCGACATGGACATCTACCGCAAGGAAATCTTTGGTCCCGTCCTGTCCACTGTCCGGTGTGAGACCTACGAGCAAGCCTTGGGCTATGCGATGGATCACGAATACGGCAACGGCACCGCGATCTTCACCCGCGACGGCGACACGGCCCGCGATTTTGCCAACCGTATCAACGTCGGGATGATCGGCATCAACGTTCCGATCCCGGTTCCGCTGGCCTATCACACCTTTGGCGGCTGGAAAAAATCAGCCTTCGGCGATTTGAACCAGCACGGGCCAGACAGCTTCCGGTTCTACACCCGGACCAAAACGATCACCTCGCGCTGGCCCTCGGGGATCAAGGAAGGCGCAAGTTTGAACTTCAAGCAAATGGACTAACCTAGCGGCGCGCCCTAGAGAGAGGGCGCGCCAATTCTTGAGGCACCGATTGCCCGTTACCTTCAAAATCATTCCGAAACGACAACTGATTTTATTCACCTATTCCGGCTTGGTCACCTTGCAGGAATCGATGGATATCGTGGCGCAAAGCGCCCTCGATCCACAGCATCAGCCATGGCAACGGCATCTGTGCGACTTGTCGGCTGTGACGGAAGTCGAGCGTGATTTTCTGCGTTTGATGCAGATGCAGGCCAAGATCGCCGAAACCTTCCAGCCCCAGGCGCATGACAAGATCGTGCTGTTTTATGCCCCCACCAAGGCCGGGCAGATGATGGCTGAAATGGCCCGAAAATCATGGGAAGGGCTGAATTCGGTCTTGGTCATGGTGCAACATAGCGAAGCACAAGCCTTGGCCATGCTGGACCTGCCGGAACAAAATTTGCAGGCCTTGCTTCAAATTGCCGAAAGTCCGGCCTGAAATTTCCCTCCGGATATTGCGCCAAATCAAGGCGACGGCCCTTTTTCCGGGCTAGGGATAAGCGTCCTCGTCAATCGGGGCGGCTATTCAAAGGAACGCATCATGTTCAAAACCAACGAAGGATCGATCGACCGCGCCCTGCGGGTGATCGTCGGTCTGGCGTTGCTGGCGTGGTTTTTCGCCGACAAGGGTCAGGGAACTTGGCACTACGCCAAGCTGATCGGGATCATCCCCCTTGTCACCGGACTGGTCGGCACCTGCCCGCTTTATTCTGTTCTGGGCCTGTCCACCTGTCCTGTGAAATCGGCCTGAAGCCGCCTTGGGGGCGCGGCCGCCCCCCTATTTGGCCGCAGCGGTCTTTGGCTTCAGCATATCTTTCAAATAGCGGCCCGTATGGCTGGCCTCGACCTTGGCCACCTGCTCGGGCGTGCCGACTGCAACAATCTCACCGCCGCCGTCGCCCCCTTCAGGGCCGATGTCGATCAGCCAGTCGGCCGTCTTGATCACATCAAGGTTGTGTTCAATCACGACCACCGTGTTGCCCTGATCCACCAGCGAATGCAGCACTTCAAGCAGTTTGCGCACATCTTCGAAATGCAAGCCTGTCGTAGGCTCGTCCAGAATATACAAGGTCCGCCCGGTCGCCCGGCGGCTCAGTTCCTTGGACAATTTCACCCGCTGCGCTTCGCCGCCTGACAACGTGGTCGCTTGCTGACCAACCTTGATATAGCCAAGCCCCACCTCGCACAGCGCATCCATCTTTTCGCGGATCGACGGAACCGCCTGAAAGAAGTCTTTGGCATCTTCACAGGTCATATCAAGAACATCGGCTATGCTTTTGTTTTTGAACTTTATTTCTAATGTCTCGCGGTTATAGCGCTGTCCCTTGCACGTCTCGCAAGTCACATAGACATCGGGCAAAAAGTTCATCTCGATCTTCAAAAGTCCGTCGCCTTGGCACGCCTCGCAGCGCCCGCCCTTGACGTTGAACGAAAACCGCCCCGATTGGTACCCGCGTGCCTTTGATTCCGGCAGACCGGCAAACCAATCTCGGATTGGGGTGAAGGCACCGGTATAGGTCGCGGGGTTTGACCTTGGCGTTCGGCCAATGGCCCGCTGATCGATATCAATCACCTTGTCCAGATGTTCAAAACCCTTGATCGTCTCGCAGGGCGCGGGCGTTTCATGGGCCCCGTTCAAACGCGTGGCGGCCGTCTTGAACAAGGTTTCGATGGTCAAGCTGGATTTGCCCCCGCCCGAAACACCCGTCACGCAAACGAACATGCCCAAAGGGAATTCGGCCGTGACGTTTTTCAGATTGTTTCCCGTCGCCCCGACAACCACAAGTTTTTTGCCGTTGCCCTTGCGCCGGGCCTTGGGCACGCGCACTTCGCGCTTGCCCGACAGGTACAGACCCGTCACCGAATTGGGATCATCGGCCACCTGCTGGGGCGTGCCATGGCTGACAACATGGCCACCGTGCACCCCCGCCCCGGGACCCATGTCAAAGACATAATCGGCTTCCCGGATCGCATCCTCGTCATGCTCCACAACCAAAACTGTGTTGCCCGCATCGCGCAAATTCTTCAACGTCGTCAGCAAGCGGTCATTGTCGCGCTGGTGCAGACCGATGGAGGGTTCATCCAGAACGTACAATACCCCCGTCAAACCCGATCCGATCTGGCTTGCCAACCGGATCCGCTGGCTTTCGCCGCCCGACAAGGTACCCGCGGCGCGTGACAGGGTCAGATAGTTCAGGCCCACGTTCACCAAAAATCCCAGCCGCTCGCGGATCTCTTTCAAGATTGCCTTGGCGATTTCGTTCTTTTGTGCTGTCAGATTGTCCGGAACGGTTTGGATCCAAGCCAAAGCCTCGGCGATGGACATCTGCACGACCTGGCCCGCATGCAGTCCCGCAATCTTGACCGCCAAAGCCTCGGGTTTCAGACGATATCCCTGGCAGGTTCCGCAGGCCCGATTGTTTTGAAACCGCTCCATATCTTCGCGGCTCCAAGCCGAATCTGTCTCACGATAGCGCCGTTCCATATTGGGAATGACCCCTTCGAACACACGGCTGACCTGATAGATCCGTCCCCCTTCGTCATAGCGAAAGGTAATCTCTTCCCCCTTGGATCCGCGCAGGAACAAATCCTTCACAGTCTCCGGCAAATCCTTCCATTTCGTTTTGCGATCAAAGCTGTAATGGGCAGACAAGGCTTCGATCGTCTGGGTGAAATAGGGGGATTTTGACTTGGCCCAAGGCGCCAGCGCGCCTTGCAGCAGGGTCAGGTTCTGATCGGGCACCACAAGGCGTTCGTCAAAAAACAACTCCATACCAAGACCGTCGCACACCGGGCAAGCCCCATAGGGTGCATTGAACGAAAACAGGCGCGGCTCAATCTCGGCGATGGTAAAGCCTGAAACCGGACAGGCAAACTTCTCGGAATAGGTGGTGCGTTCGCCCACACCCTCGGCCGGGGCGGTTTCCAGGACCGCAATGCCATCCGCCAGATTCAACGCCGTGCGAAAGCTGTCGGCAAGCCGCGTCTCGATCCCGCTGCGCACCACGATACGGTCGACCACGACATCAATATTGTGCCGAAACTTCTTGTCCAATGTCGGCGGATCTTCCAATTCGTGAAAGGCGCCGTTCACCTTGACCCGTTGGAACCCCTGCTTGCGCAGTTCGATGAATTCCTTTTTGTATTCTCCCTTGCGGTCGCGAATGATCGGCGCAAGCAGATAGGCCCGTGTGCCCTCTTCCATGGCCATCACCGCGTCGACCATGTCTTGCACCTGCATCGCGGTGATCGGCAATCCGGTCGTCGGGCTGAACGGCGTGCCAACGCGGGCAAACAACAACCGCAAATAGTCGTAAATCTCGGTCACCGTGCCGACGGTTGACCGCGGGTTTTTCGAGGTTGTCTTTTGTTCAATCGAAATGGCAGGCGACAGGCCGGAAATATGATCCACATCCGGCTTGCCCTGCATATCCAGAAACTGCCGGGCATAGGCCGACAGGCTTTCAACATAGCGTCGCTGCCCTTCGGCATAAATCGTATCGAAGGCCAGTGACGATTTGCCCGACCCCGACAATCCCGTGATCACCACCAACTGATCCCGCGGAATATCCACGTCGACGTTCTTCAAATTGTGCTCGCGCGCGCCGCGCACTTCGATGAACTTGTGTTCCGCCATGACCTACCTCTAATTACTTGACAGATTTAGGGCCAATCCCTGCCGTTTCCAACCAGAAAATGTGAACGAAAAATGAACATTATGCGAGGATGACCGAAGAAGACGCAGATTTCGGGCCGGCAGCCTTTACAAATTCATTTATATGAATATATAGGGCGGGACTCATAGAAAGGGCCTATCCATGTTCAACCTGTCCCGCGGCCCTGCTGCCGCAAAGCTGACCCTCAAAGACGCCATTGCCCGCTTGGCCAAGGGCGACATCATCGTGATCGACGTCCGAGAGGGGACCGAAGTCGCGGCCTCCGGTACGGCCAAGGGCGGTTTGCATATTCCGTTGTCGATGATCCCGCTGAAAGCCAACCCCAAGGGACCCGATTTTGACAGCCGGATCGATCCAGCCAAACCCGTGGCGGTGTTTTGTGCCGTGGGCGGGCGCGCGGGAATGGCGGTACAGGCGCTTCAGGGCCTCGGGTATGAGGCCCATAATCTGGGCGGCTTCAGCGACTGGGCCGCGGCCGGCGGTCCTGTCACGCGATGATCCTGCGCCGGGCCTGAACGGCATGAACCGCAATCCCAAGCACCGAAAACAGCGACAAAAACACCGCAAGGCCGGTCGCGCCCGCTTGGGAAATCAGCCATATCAAGATCGGCGTGCCGCTGGTCGTGCCCAGATTGCCCAGCTGCGCAATGGCCCCAGCCGCGCGTGCCCGGGCAGCGGGTTCACGGTTCAACTGCGGGATCGCGGCAAAAGAGGCGCTTTGCACCAGCCCCAGCCCCGCAGCTACCCCAAAGGCGGCCAGAACGACCAGACCGGCCTGCCCCCAAGCCAATCCCAGCAGAACAGCGAAAACCAAAGTCAACGCAAAACCCGCCTGAACCATTCCCACCGCGCTGACCCGCCGCATCATCCAAACACCAATGGTCAATGACACCGCAACGCTGACCAGGGGCATGAAGGAAGCCAGAATCGCCTGCTGGGGCTGCCCAAGAAACTGCTGCGGCATCAAAGTCAGAAACGCCACAAAAGTGACCGTATAGCAGACAAAGCCCATCGCCGGGGCAGCCTCGCGCGGGCTGGCATAGACCTGAGCATGGCTGACCAAAAGACCCCGCAGGGACAATTTTGGCATTTCAGAGCGCTGATCGCGCGGCAGTAACAGCGCCATACCCACCGCGCCCACCGCCATATAACCGCCATGCGCCAGAAAGACCGCAGGCAAACCGCCCCAGTCTGCCAGCGTAGGGCCAAAATAGCCCAAGGCGGCAAAGGAAACGGCAAAGAACGACGAATACAAGGTCATGGCCGCCGCCTGCCAACGCGGCGCGGCGATCTGCGCGGTCAGCACAGGCGCAGCCACCACAAGCGCCAGATGGGACGCACCCTCGGCAGCGCGCAGGGCCAACATCACTGGAACCGGGGGCAGCAACGCCTCAATCGTGGAAATCACCGCCCCGGCAATCAGCGCCGATACCATCACCCGCCGATAGCCCAATGCCGACACGAACAGCCCCGCCGTCGTGCCAAAAATCAGCCCGCAAATGCCCACCGTCGACACGATAAGCCCGACAATCGGCCCGGGTTGACCGGGATAGCTGGCGGCGATCCGGTCGAACAATACGGCAAACTTGCCAAACTGCGCCGCCGCCCCAAGGCAAACCAGCCAGATGCACACAATCGTCAAACTCGCGCGCATAAAGGCCCCTATCTCTGGATCCAGTTTTTGTCGGGCGCTCACCCGCGAAACCCAGTACGTCTATGGTCTTGGGGCGGCCCCCCCGCCGACAGCCGACCGCGCGCTAGATATGCAATGCCCGGCCGTAGGCGTCCAGCACGGATTCGTGCATCATTTCAGACAGGGTCGGATGCGGGAAGACCGTGTTCATCAGGTCCTCTTCCGTCGTCTCCAGGGTCCGGCCAATCACATAGCCTTGGATCAACTCGGTCACCTCGGCCCCAATCATATGCGCGCCCAAAAGTTCCCCGGTGGCCGCGTCAAACACGGTCTTGATCATGCCCTCCGCCTCGCCAAGGGCAATCGCCTTGCCGTTGCCGATAAAGGGAAAACGGCCAACCTTGACCGTATGACCGGCGTCCTTGGCTTTTTGTTCGGTCATCCCGACGCTGGCCACTTGCGGATAACAATAGGTGCATCCCGCAATCGAGCCGGGCTTGATCGGATGCGGATGGCCGCCCGCGATCAATTCGGCCACCATCACGCCCTCGTGGCTGGCCTTGTGCGCAAGCCAAGGGGCCCCGGCAATGTCGCCAATGGCAAAAAGCCCCGGCACCCCTGTGCGGCAGAATTCATCGGTCACCACATGGGTGCGGTCGATCTTCACGCCCAGCGCTTCCAGACCCAGCCCTTCCACATTGCCCACAATGCCTACAGCGGAAATCACCGTGTCAAAATCCTGCGTCTCGGTCTTTCCGTTCGCCTCCAGATGCGCCGTCACCCCGATACCGGGCTTGCGGTCCAGTTTCTTGACCGTGGTCTTCTCCAGAATCTTCATGCCCTGTTTGACAAAGGCCTTTTTGGCAAACGCCGAAATCTCGGCATCTTCCACCGGCAGAACACGGTCCATCACTTCGCATACCGTGGTGTCTGCGCCCAATGTGTTGAAGAAACTGGCAAACTCAATACCAATCGCGCCCGACCCAATGACCAAAAGCCGCTTGGGCATCCGCTTGGGTTGCAAAGCATGCCGATAGGTCCACACCTGATCGCCGTCCGCCTCCAGACCGGGCAATTCGCGCGCGCGTGCCCCTGTGGCCAGCACGATCGCCTTGGCGGTCAATTCTTCGGTCCCCGCGCCCGATGTAACCTGAACGGTTCCCACCTTGGGCAGGGTTGCCGCCCCCATGAAGACGGTGACCTTGTTCTTCTTCATCAAATGGCCAATGCCGCCTGACAATTGCTTGGCCACACCACGAGACCTTGCAACCACCGCGTTCAGATCAAAGGTGATGTTGTCCGCCGACAGTCCAAATTCCTTGGCCCGGTGCATCATGTGAAACACTTCGGCCGACCGCAGCAGCGCCTTTGTCGGAATACATCCCCAGTTCAGGCAGATGCCCCCCAGATTTTCGCGCTCGATGATCGCGACCTTCTGGCCCAGTTGCGCCGCGCGGATCGCAGCAACATATCCTCCGGGTCCGGCCCCAATTACGATCAGATCAAAGGTCTCGCTCACAGTCTTCCCTCCCTCAAGAAAAGTAGTTTGGCCTTAAACTATAATTTGAAACCAAGCAATGAAGGCCGCGCCGTGGGCCCTTGCACAAATTGCATAGCTGCTCAGCCCCCCAACGCGCGCACCACCGCGCCATAGCCGCCCGCCGCCAAAAACGCCTCCTCGGCGGGGGTGTTCGCCCGCGACAGCGCGGCATTGCGCGTTGGAAACCGCCCATATCGCCGGATCACTTCACGGTGGGCATGGGCATGCAGAATATGGGACGAATCGGTCGTGCGCCGTTCAAACAGATCGACTGACCAATCTTGATCTCCCAAGGATTCTGAATGCTCGAAGGGCAGATAGAAGAAACTGCGCAGCGCGACGTCGGCCAACAGATCATGCCCGGCCAATACGGCAAAGCGCGCGGCAGCGCGGGCGACTTCGTCGGTTGAAAACGCCCGGGGGTCGCCGCGAAACATATTGCGCGGAAACTGGTCGGCCACGATCAAATAGGCCAGGCACCCGGGCGGGGTGTCCCGCCACGCCGTGTGGCCGCCATCGCGCACCTCGCCCCAAAGCCCGCCAAATCGGGTTCGGATCTCGTCATCCACCTGCACATTGACATCAAACCAGCCCTTGGGGCCCAGTTGATGCCAAAAGTCCAACACCTGTGTGATCTGTGGCATGGGCGCTCCTTGCGATCCCTGTGCATGCTAGGCGCTTTACCGCGAAAAACCAGCCCCTCTATCGCCCTTGGGTATCGTCACAGGCCCGCCGCGATCCCGTCTTTGGGCGCGTCCTCCACCGCCGCCTCTACCGCAACCGCCGATGCTGTCGGCGACAAAGCCCGGAACCGGCGGCGGAACAGCCGCACGCGGCCCCGCGACATGCGGTACAGGGCATAAAGGGCCGTGGCCGTAAACAGCAGCGCAATGAACAGGAAAAACCCCGACGGCCCGACAAGCGCCATCAACCAGCCGGTGATCAGCGGGCCCCCGATAGACCCCAGACCGTAAATGAACAAAAGCCCCGCCGAGGCCCCTGCCATCTGGTCCGATTCAAGATAGTCGTTCACATAGGCCACCATCAAGGAATACAAAGGGTTGGCGATCCCGCCGGCAAAAAAGGCGATGCTGGCCAGAAAAATCATGCTCCAGGGCAAGATCATTCCGGCAAAGGCCACAACCGCCCCCGCAGCCGATAAAACCATGATCAAGCTGCGCCGATCCTGCCGGTCCGAGACCCAGCCGATGGGATATTGCAACACCAAGCCCCCCAGATAGATCGATCCGATGAAAATCGAGATATTCTTCACCGACAGCCCGATCTCCGACCCCCAAACCGATGCCATTCCGAACAACGCCGAAAAGACGCCTCCCAACAAGAACAGCCCCACACAGCCCAAGGGCGAGGTGCGAAACAGGTGTTGTATAGGCAGGGGCGTGATCCGTTCAAAACTGGGGGCGGGGCTGGCCGACAGAAGAATGGGCGTAAAGGCAACCGACACCAGAATGGACGAAATGACGAACAGATCAAATCCGCCCGGATCGCGCAGGTTCATCAGCCCTTGCGCCGCAATGATGCCAATCATCTGGCAGATCATATAGGCCGACAAGGCCTGCCCGCGCGTTTCATTGCTGGCCGAGGCGTTCAACCAGCTTTCGGCCGTGATATAAACGCCCGCAAAGGAAAAGCCGATCACAGCGCGCATCGCGGCCCAAGCCATCCAATCCGGGGCAATCGGAAACAAGATCAAGATCGCCGAGATCAGCGAGCCAAGCGCCGCAAAGACCCGCACATGCCCCACCCGGCGGATCATGTCCGGGGCAAACCGGCTGCCCAGCAGAAAGCCCGCCGAATAGGCCGACATCACATAAGACATCTCAACCGCGCTGAACCCTTCGATCTTGCCCCGAATGCCCAGCAATGTACCCTGAATACCGTTGCCCAGCATCAAAAGCATCACGCCCAGCAACAAGGCCCAAGAGTTTCGAAGAACGGTCAGCATGCGGCATCACTCCATTTTCAACAGCCTAGGACAGTGGCGACAAGAAAACATTTACATTTAGCCCTTGGGCGAAATTCCCCCGCCCTGTCTCACGGCAAAAGCAGGGACGCATCGCCATAACTGAAAAACCGGTATGAGTTGGCCACGGCATGGGCATAGATGCGATCGATCCGCTCTTTGCCCATCAGCGCCGACACCAGCATCATCAAGGTGGATTTTGGCAGGTGAAAGTTCGTCATCAAACCGTCGGCGATGGCAAATTTGAACCCCGGATAGATGAAGATATCGGTCGGCCCGCTCCACGGGGTCAGGGTTCCGCTGCGCGCCGCGGATTCGATCAACCGCAGGGCCGTGGTCCCCACAGGAATGATTCTGCCCCCCGCAGCCCGCGTGGCGTTGATCTCTTGCGCGGCCTGCGCGGTAACCTCGCCCCATTCGGCGTGCATCTTGTGGCGGGTCACATCGTCAACCTTGACCGGCAGAAAGGTTCCCGCCCCGACGTGCAACGTCACTTCGCTGAACTGCACGCCTTTGGCGGCCAAAGCGGCCAACAAATCGGTATCAAAATGCAAACTGGCCGTCGGGGCCGCAACCGCCCCCGCATGTTTGGCAAAAACCGTTTGATAATCGATCTTGTCTTGGGCATCTGCGGGCCGCTTGGCCGCGATATAGGGTGGCAGCGGCATGACGCCGGCCAAGGTCAAGGCCGCCTCAAAATCGTCGCCCGTCACATTGAACGCCAACGTCAAATCCGTCTCGGATTTCGCTACAACTTCGGCGCTCAGTTGACCCGAGATCCAGATCACTTCGCCCGTGTTGACCTTGCGCAGGGGCTTGGCCAAGGCCCGCCACCCCTGTGCCGCGGGTTCAAGCAAGGTCAACTCGATCTTTGCCACCGAATCCCCGCGCCGACGTTGGCCAAACAGGCGGGCCGGAATGACGCGGGTGTTGTTCAAAACCAACCTGTCTGTGGGCCGAAAAAGGGTCAAAAGATCATGCACATGCAGATCGCGGATCTCGTCCCCTTCGGCCACCAGCAATCGCGCCGCGGTTCGCGGTTGGGCCGGCCGGGTCGCAATCAGGGCCTCGGGCAGTTCAAAATCAAAGTCAGACAGTTTCACGGGGTCCCTCTTTCAGATTTGGGCGGGGGTCTGCGAAAAATTTCCCGAAACATGCCGGGCGTCAGAATAGACAAGGGGTTCACCCCCACCCTTGGATCATCCGCCGTCCCGTCCAACCGATAGGTGAACCCAAAAAGCCCCTCTCCCTTGCGCGTCAAGATCGCCCCGATCCCGTTCAGCAAATAGATCGGCGACACCACCCCACCCATCCGCAAGGCCCCGGTTTCGGTCTGATAGGTCCCCTCCATGGATACCCCCATCGATGCCCCCACCGCCGAGGATCGGTTGATCTTCACCTGCGTGGGCGACAGAACAAAATCTGCCTCCGCCGTGTTGAACACGATGCCCGAGCCGTTCAACTGCTCCAGCAAACCAACCACCGATATGGCGTTCAGCAAATCTGCAAGGACATTGGCATTTTTCACCCGAAGATCGCTGATAACCGCCCGCCCATCATAAAACCCCTCTTCGGCGCGGGGCGTCAGGCGCAGATCCACCGTGCCGCCGCGGGCCGACTCAAACACACCGGCCGCCCGCAGCGCGCCCCCTGCATCGCTTGAGACAACCCGGATGCCGGTGCCAAAGGCTTCGGGGGCCACACCGCCTGAAACAGCCACCTCCCCGCCCAATTGGGCCGTGAACTGCCCGTTCACCCCCCGCGCGCCCAAGGTGAAATCCCCCCGAAACCCGTTCAGCCGGATCGTGTCGGTCACTCGAAACTCTTTCAGGTTCAACGCCAAAGGCGATCCGGCGGCGGCGCCGCCCCCCGCCGATGCACGCTGCTGTGCCGAGGGAAACTCGCGAAAATCAATTGCCCCCGAGGTGACCGCAAAAGACAGGGGCGCCGTCCCCCTGATCTCGACCGCGCCATCCAGCCAGCCCCCCATCGTCACCTTGTCAAACCGCGCAACATCCAGCCGTCCATTGTCCCGAAACCCAATCCGCCCTTCTGCCGACAATCCCGCGCTGGAAAAGTTCAGACGGCTGACCACCGGGGGCGACGACAAGGTTGCCTCAACCTCCAGCCGCGCCGTGCCCTGCGCGCCTTTCGTCCAGCCCAGATCGGGAATCGACAGGCTGGTGCCCTTCAAATCGGCGTTCAGGCGCATCTGCGGCGCCGCGCCCTTTGGCAGGGCGATGGTGATTTGCCCGGTTGACCGCCCTTTGACCATCCCCGCCGGAAGGCCCAGATCAAAGGCGTCCACCGTCAGGGGCGATACTTCAACCGTCCCGCTGACCGTGGCCACACCGCCCGACGCCTGAAAGGGCAAACGATAGCTGCCGTCAAACGGCACACCGTCTATCGTGCCGGCCCCCGTGGCCGTCATGCCGGTGTTGTCCGCGCTGACCTTGAGATCGGGAACCACAATCTGCCGTCCGCTGACCAGCAAGGACGATGCAAACCCAGCAACCTGCGCCTGCGCACTGAAGGTAACATCTTGCGGCTTTGATTTGGCCAAGGGCGTCAGAACCTCGGCCTGCATCACCGCCTCGCCGCTTCCAAGCGCCACAGGGCGCCCCGCCTTCTTCAGGTATTCAAACGGCTTTTGATCCAAGATCGACAGCATTGCCACCGCCGGCCCCCGGCCGCGCAAAGAAATCGCGGCCTTTGCCGGGATCTGCCAGATGTCCAGCACCTTCATGGACGATCCGGCCAAATCGATCACACCGCCTTGCGGCGGGGTCAGGCGGCCTTGGGTCAGAACGATCGTGTTGACCTTGCCGTCGATCACGGAATAGCCTTTTCCCCCTTGTATGGGCGGCATATTGGCCATGAACTTGATCTCGGCATCGGCAAAATCATAGTCCAGATGCAATCGGGGCTCTGTCCCCGGTGCCAGTCTGATCGCGCCGTTGACATCGGTCATGTCCCCCGTCAACAGGTTCTTGGTGGCCCAGGCCCGGGTTTTGGGGACCAACCGCAAGGGCCAAAGCTGCATCAGCTTTTTGACCGACACTTGGTTCATCGCCATGTCAAAGGACGCGGTCCATCCGGCATCATCGGCACGTGCCTTGCCCGAAACCGTCAAGCGTTCGGATCCGTCCGACAGGGTCAACTGCCCCACCTCCACCTGAAACGGATCTGCGATTAGACGCAGATCAAGCGCGCCGTTGGAAAATTCAATCGGGCTTTCAAACTGGCCCTCGGGGTCGATCTTGACCTCTGTCAGCGTCAATTGCCCCAAATAGGCCGAGGGGCGCTGCCCCGTCAAAACCCCTGTGAGGATGGTACCAGCACCGTCCAGCGAGTAAACCTGCCCTTCGGCCTTGGCGCGAAACGATTGGCTTTCAATCGTCAGATCGCTCAATCGCAAGCGCCCGTCCTTTGGATCATACGACAGTTTAAGCCCGGCCTTGTTAAAGGCGATGGGGGCGGCCTGCAGGCCCGGTTTCAATGCACCCGCCCCCAAGGTCAGTTCCGCCGTCAGCGCCTCGATCCCGTTTCGCGTCAGGTCGGCCAGGAAACGTCCGGAAAGGGGCGCATCCACAGCCCCCATCCACGCCAGAACCGGATTCTGCGCGGCAAGGTCGGCAGCGCGAACACCCGAAATTTCGGCCTGCAGCCGCGCCCGGCCAGACCCTTTGCTGACCACCGCCGTCATCACCGCACGCGCATTGGACGTGCCCAGAAACGAAATTGCCATTTCCGCAGCCACGTCTTCGGGCCGGTTTTCCGCGATCAGACGGCCATCCCCCAGCTCCCAGCGGCGCTGCTCGCGTTCATCGAACAACGAAAGGCTCAAGGCTTCAAACTCCACGGTTTTCAGCCGCACAAACTCGGGCGCGGCCATGGCCGTGTCCAACCGGTCGAAAATCTCTCCCAAACTTTGGATCGCCGGCGATGATCCCTGCCCCAAAGACAGATTAAGATGCCCCTCCAGATCGCGGCGAAGGTCAAGATGCGCGCCCGAAACGATCAATCTGCTGGGCTTCAGCGTCCCGCGCATCAGCGCCTCGCCGTCCAGCGTCATGCTGGCTGCCGGCAAATCCAGCAAAGTTTCGGTCCCCGCGCCTTGCAACAAGCGCAGATCTTGCAAACGAAACACCGGTGACCAGCTTTCGTCCAGCATCACCTCAATCCCGCCCAGCGACAATCGAACCCCCGGCAAGACCGGACCCGTCACACGGTTCATGCGCGATTCAACCTCGGCCACGGCAAAGATCGGCAAAGATAACGGCCTGATCTTCAACGAAAACCCGGCCGCCACGATGGAAAATCCCAACAAGACCAGAAAAAGCCGAAACCCTAAGGCGCGGTCACGCTTCTTGGCGCGCAGGGGCCTTACGCTCGATGCGGGCACCACTGCGGCATCATGCATGCCCGGGGTCAGCAACAGCGGATCCGGGGCGTCGCCCGGTCCTGCCTGTTGATCACTCCCTGCCATTGTCACCCCGCACAAATTTTTTTCGTTGCCTTGCCTTTATCACGGACGAAAGGCAACTAGAACGCAAAGAAATCGTGACCCACATGCAAGGATACGCCCATGTTGACCCTTGGCCAAACCGCCCCGGATTTCACCCTGCCCTGCGACGGGGGGATCAGTTTCGTCCTGTCGGCGGCACAGCCCGCACCCGTTGTCGTGTTTTTCTACGGGCAAGATGGCACGCCCAGCTGCACCAATGAGGTGATGGAGTTCAACACCCTCCTGCCCGATTTTGCAGCGGCAGGGGTCAAGGTGATCGGGATCTCGAAAGACAAGGTCGCCGCCCATGACAAATTCAAGGCGAAGATGGGCATCGGCTTTGCCCTCGGCTCTGATTTTGGTGGGCAGATGATGGAATCCTGGGGCGCGTTCGGGGAAAAGCTGTTCTTTGGCAAGCAGGTGATCGGCGTCTTGCGGTCCACCGTCTTGATCGGCGGCGACGGAAAGATCGCGCAGATGTGGAAGGTCGACAAGGTCAAGGGCCACGCGGCCGAGGTCTTGGCCGCCGTTCGTGGCCTGTAGGGCAACGTGCAACCCCCGCAGACATCCGCAATCGGCACCGCAGCGCTCCGTCCGATGACATCCTTGGCAGAATTGGCAGTGCAGGTGCTTTGCTGCGCAAACGGACGCGAAAAGGCGGCGCTCAGCCGCAAGAATGCCGCGCTCTGGGTGGCATCGCGGGCCTCGGGCGCGCCCTTGCCCTTGGGTGTCTGTGCCCCGCCAGATCAGCCCGCCCGCCCGGACAAGCCTGATTTGCTGGATCCAAAAGATGTGCCGCGCCGGCGCAGCAGCACGGCCTCTGGCCGGATCGCTCTTCTGCATTCGCTGGCTCATATCGAACTGAATGCCATCGATCTGCATTGGGATATCATCGCCCGCTTCACAGACCACCCCATGCCCTTGGGCTTTTACGACGATTGGGTGAAAGCGGCAGACGAAGAATCCAATCATTTCAATCTGGTCAGCGATTGCCTCGAGGCAATGGGCAGCCATTACGGCGCCTTTGCGGCCCATGCGGGCCTGTGGCGGGCCGCGGCCGATACGGCGCAAGATTTCAAGGGTCGTCTTGCCGTCGTGCCGATGGTCCTCGAAGCGCGCGGTCTGGACGTCTCGCCGCAGATGATTGCCCTGTTCGAAAAAACCGGGGAAACGCAGGCCCTCGCGGCGCTGCATGTGATCTACGCCGAAGAGGTGGCCCATGTCGCCTATGGGTCCAAATGGTTCAACTGGCTGTGCGGGCGCGATGGCGAAGACCCCAAAGAGGTGTTTCACCGTCTTGTACGCATGTACTTTCACGGCAACCTCAAACCGCCCTTCAACGAGGAAAAGCGCGCCGAAGCCGGTATTCCCCCCGATTTTTACTGGCCCCTCGTCGATGATCCGAAGGACCGGCATTAACCTTATCGGCGGGTTTTTGCCGATCCAATGGGGTTCACGGCAGGCAATGGCCCATCCCCCACCTTCAAGCTTGCCCCGCAGATGCCCGCTTTGTAATCAAGGATAGGACAAAAAGGCGGTTCTTGCCTTTGCCTTCAGACAAAGACCGGAACCAAAGATTGCTCACGCGCCTGAATCAACGCATCAACGCAGCGCTTGAACCGCATCTGCCAGAGCAGCGGCTGTTTCTGAAATCGGATACCGAAACGCGGTTTATCCGTCTGCGCCCCCTGACCCAAGCCATCACCATCTGCGTGGCCTCTCTGGCCTTGGGCTGGATGATCTTTGCAACCGCGCTGATCTTGCTGGATTCCATTTCTGCCGGCTCGTCGCGCGAACAGACGCTGCGCCAACAGGCCCTGTACGAAGACCGGCTCAACGCCCTGTCCGTCGACCGCGATCTGCGCGTCGAAGAGGCCGCCTCGGCCCAGATGCAGTTCAACGCGGCCTTGGGGCAGGTGTCCTTGATGCAGGCGCGGCTTCTGGCCTCTGAAGACAGCCGGCACGAGTTGGAAATCGGGATCGACGTGATCCAGAACACCCTGCGCCGCACCATCAAGGAACGCGATGAGGCGCGCAACAGCGCCGCCCTAGCCTCGGCCGAACTGGAAAACCAGACCGGAACCGAACGCACAGAAACCGGCCGTATTCGCGATACCGAACTGACCTTGGATCTGATCACCTCAACGCTGGACAACACGGCGCGCCAACGCGATCTGGCCTTGGGCGCGGCCGACCGCGCCGCCGCCCGCGTCGAAGACATATCAAAACAAAAACGAGAGCTTGAGGCCCGCAACGACCGCATCTTCACCCAGTTGGAAGAGGCGCTGACAGTGTCGGTCGAGCCCTTGGAAAAGATGTTCAATCAGGCCGGTCTGTCCCCTGACGATCTGCTCAAATCCGTGCGCGAGGGCTATTCAGGTCAGGGCGGCCCCCTGACACCCATCGTCTTGTCAACTGCCGGTCAGGCGCCCTTCCCCGAAGAGTCCCGCGCCAACGCGATCTTGGAGGGTCTGGACAAGATGAACCTCTACCGCATCGCGGCCTTCAAGGCGCCTTTTGACATGCCGGTAAAAGATTCCTTCCGCTGGACCTCGGGCTTTGGCAACCGTCAGGATCCCAAAGGCTGGGGCACCCGGATGCACGAAGGCACCGATCTGGCTGGTGCCTATGGCACCGCGATCTACGCCACCGCAGACGGCGTGGTTGAATTTGCCGGCTGGTCCAACGGCTATGGCCGCCTGATCAAGATCAAACACGCCTACGGAATCGAAACCCGTTACGGCCACCTTTCGCAGATCAGGGTCGATGTCGGACAAAGGGTATCGCGCGGCGACCGGATCGGTGATATGGGGAACTCTGGCCGGTCCACCGGAACACACCTTCACTACGAGATCAGGCTTGGCGGTCGTGCCGTCAATCCGATGACCTTCATAAAGGCAGCGAACAATGTTTTCTAAAAGCCGAATCAACGAAGCCGGCCCCGCAAAACCCGAGACGGAGAAGCCCAAAGTGCCAGAAACGACCGCCACAAAACCGTCGATGGAATTCACAGCATCTGCGCCCAAGGGCAAAGTGGCTGCTTCCGTGCTGTCGGCAGATCTAACTGTTGTGGGTAATCTGCGGACGACAGGCGATATTCAGGTTGAAGGCACCGTCGAAGGCGACATTCGCGCCCATCTGCTGACCGTTGGCGAAAGCGCCACCGTGCGCGGCGAAATCGTGGCCGATGATATCGTGGTCAATGGCCGCGTCGTGGGCCGCGTGCGCGGTTTGAAAGTGCGCCTGACCTCCACCGCCCGCGTCGAAGGCGACATCATCCACAAGACAATCGCCATCGAATCAGGGGCGCATTTCGAAGGGTCGGTTCAGCGCCAAGACGACCCGCTGAACAACGGCCGCAGCCCCCTTCCGCCGCAATCGCGGATGGAATCGCCCATTGTGCCGGGTGAAAGCCTGTAAGACAGCCGCGCTGCACCCGAATGTGTGGCGGCGATCTTTTGTCGGCGGGCCTGATCCTCAGCGCCCGCCTTTTTCATGGCTTTAGGGTAACGGCCGGCTCCACAAAACCAATGCGCCATCCTCCGCGTCCATCCGTGTTCCGATCTGCTGAAATCCAGCCTTTTCCAACACGCGCCCCGACGCCGGATTGCCAACCGATGTTTCCGCCGTGGCGCGGGTCACACCGCGTTCCATCAGGTCTTGCAAAACCGCCAAGACGGCCTTTGTGGCAAGGCCTTGGCCCCGCCGTGCAGGCGCTGTCCCGTAACCGATTTCCACGCTGCCCTCCACCGGCGGTGACTTGACCGCCAGCGACACCACAGCCTCACCCCCCGATACCGCAATCCAGCTTCCCCAGCCTTGGGCATCGTTCAGGCGCTGGGACCAGCCGACCAACATCTGCAAAACCTCGTCGGGTTCCAGCCCGCCTTCGGGCACGGCATATCCGCGCCAAACCCCCGCCCCGCGCAGCGCCGCATAGTCTTGCGGCCCGGTGGGGATGATCTTGATCACTCTTCGGCCCAGGTGTCTTCGCGCCCTTTGCCCGATACGCCAAGCGCCAAGGTCGCGGCCATGAACTTGTCCAGATCCCCGTCCAGCACACCGCCGGTATCGCTGGTTTCCACCCCGGTGCGCAGGTCTTTGACCATCTGATAGGGCTGCAAGACATAAGACCGAATCTGGTTGCCCCAGCCCGCATCGCCCTTGCTTTCATGCGCTTCCAAAATGGCCGCGTTGCGCTTGTCCAGTTCCTGCTGATACAGCCGCGATTTCAGCGCCTGCATCGCGATGTCCCGGTTTTGGTGCTGCGATTTCAGCGATGACGTCACCACGATCCCACTGGGAAAGTGCGTGATGCGCACGGCCGAATCCGTCTTGTTCACGTGCTGACCACCGGCCCCCGAAGACCGATAGGTATCAATCCGAATGTCCTTGTCCTGCACATCGATTTCAATGTTGTCATCGACCACAGGATAAACCCAAACCGACGAAAAAGACGTGTGTCGCCGTGCGGCGGAATCATAAGGCGAGATGCGCACAAGCCGGTGCACGCCCGATTCCGATTTCAGCCAACCATAGGCGTTATGACCTGAAATCTTGTAAGACACCGAACGAATTCCGGCCTCTTCACCCGCTGTTTCAGATTGCATTTCAACGGTATAGCCCTTCTTCTCGGCCCAGCGAACATACATCCGCGCCAAGATGCTGGCCCAATCACAGCTTTCCGTACCGCCCGCGCCCGCGTTGATTTCCAAGAAGGTATCGTTGCCATCGGCCTCGCCGTCCAGCAAAGCCTCCAACTCTTTTTGCCGCGCTGTTTCGACCAAGGCCTTCAACGCCGCTTCGGCCTCGGCGACGATTTCAACATCGCCCTCCATCTCGCCCAGTTCGATCAATTCGGAATGGTCCTTCAACCCGCCCGAGATCAACTTGTACGTCGAAATGCCATCCATCAACTGCTGACGATCCTTCATCAGCTTTTGCGCCTTGGCCGGATCATTCCACAGCGCCGGATCTTCGATCAGCGCCTCGAATTCTTCCAAACGGTGGGGCGCAGTTTCCCAATCCAACCGCTGGGCCAAAAGCTTCAGCGACTTTTCAATCAGGTCGATATGGTTCTGCGTCTCAGCGCGCATTTGGCATTACCTTTTGGTCTATCAGGCGCGGGTGATATCGAAAGCAACGCGGGGCGGCAAGCGCCGCTAATACAGTCCGCCGGAACTCAGCGTTCCAAAGTTGGCTTTTTTGGGCACCTTCTTTGTCAAACCGTCTGACGTCACCACCGTGTCGCCCCCCTGCCCCGTGTCAACCTCGCCCTCGGCAAACAGGGGCAGATTTTCGCCCATGGCAAATCCGCCATCGATCAACGCTGCCAAACCAAAGACCGGCTCTTCGCCTTCGCGGAAATATTCCTGCACCACATTGTCGCCCGTTGTGCCGTCGGCAAGCCGCGCCCCGGTAAAGCGGTCAATGCTCAGGAAATAGCCGCCGGGCGGAACCGCGAAATCCGTGCCGCCATATTTCTTGATCGCCTCTTTCATGAAGGCCTGGAACACCGGAACGCACAAGGTTCCGCCAAAGGCATTCTCGCCAAGGCTGCGCGGCTGGTCAAAGCCGATGTAACAGCCCGCAACGATGTTCGACGAATAGCCGATGAACCAAACGTCCTTGGCATCATTGGTCGTGCCGGTCTTGCCCGCGATCGGGATCGGCAATTTCAAACTTGCGGCAGACCCGCGTTGAACCACGCCCTGCATCATCGACGTCAACTGATAGGCGGTGATGGCATCCATCACACGTTCCCGGTCGGCCTTGATCCTTGGACCCGCGCCCTGTGGCCAGACCGTATCGGTGCAGTCTTCGCAGACCCGTTGGTCGTGCCGATACACCGTATCGCCATAGCGGTCTTGAACGCGGTCCACCAAGGTCGGCTCCACCCGCTCGCCGCCATTGGCAAACATGGCATAGGCCGCGACCATCTTGAACAAAGTGGTTTCCTGCGCGCCCAAGGCATTGGCAAGGAAGGGGTTCATCTTGTCATAAACCCCAAACCGTTCGGCATAGCCCGCGACGGTTTCCATGCCGATCTCTTCGGCGATTCGAATGGTCATCAGGTTCCGCGATTGCTCGATCCCGGTCCGCATCGGTGTCGGGCCATAGAACTTGTTGGACGCGTTCTTTGGCGTCCACAGTCCTTGCGGCGTGTTGATCTCGATCGGGGCATCCACCACGATGGTCGCAGGCGTAAACCCCGAATCCAGTGCGGCCGCATAGACAAAGGGTTTGAACGACGATCCGGGCTGACGGGTGGCTTGTGTGGCGCGGTTGAACACCGAATCCATATAGGAAAAACCGCCCTGCATGGCAAAGACGCGGCCCGTGTTCACGTCCATCGCCATGAACCCGCCCTGCACTTCGGGCACTTGGCGCAGCGACCAGCGCACAAAGGATCCGTCCTCATCCGAGGTGATGGCGCGCACCATCACGATATCGCCCACCTCCACAAGATCCGCCGGAACCTGCGCCTTCTTGCCCAAACTGCCATCTGCGTTGCGTTTGCGGGCCCAATTCACATCTTCGGCGGTGATGGCCCCAAGGTCGGGCTCCAACTCGATCCCAACCGTAGCCGTCTCCGCGCCCAATTCCAGAACCACGGCCGCCTTCCAACCCTCGACGTCGCGCGGCAGGTTCTCCTCGGCCACCAAGGCCGTGCGCCAATCCGCAAGCGCACTGTCCGCCAATTTGCGGCCGGTGCCGCGCCAGATGCCCTGCCCCCGGTCATATTTTTCAAGCCCCGCCCGCAGCGCCTTGGCCGCCATGGCCTGCAAATCCGGCTCGACCGTGGCACGGATTGCCAGACCCCCGCCAAAGAACTCTTCCTCGCCAAAGCTGCCCGAAAGCTGCCGGCGGATTTCGTCCGTGAAATAATCGCGCGGCGGCAAGGCGTTGCGGAACGCCGGGAAATCCCCGTTTTGCACCGACAGCAGCGGCTTTGCCTTTTCCGAGGTATAGGCCGCCTCGCTCAGGTAACCGTTCTGGAACATTTCGTTCAGAACGTAATTCCGCCGCTCCAGCAGTCGTTCTTTTCCGCGCACCGGGTGAAATTCGCCCGGCGCCTTGGGCAAAGAGGCCAGCATCGCGGCTTCGTGCGGCGCCAGTTCGTCAAGGGACTTGTTGAAATAGGTCTGCGCCGCCGCCGCAACCCCATAGGAATTCTGGCCCAGAAAAATCTCGTTCAGATACAGTTCAAGGATCTTCTCCTTGCTCAGCGTCTCTTCCAACCGCGTGGCCAGAATGATTTCCTTGATCTTGCGCTCGCCCGTCCGGTCGCCCGACAGAAGAAAATTCTTCATCACCTGCTGTGTGATGGTCGAGGCACCGCGCACATTCTTGCCCCGCGACAAGATGGCATCGCGAAACGCCCCGATCATGCCCGCCACGTCATAGCCTTTGTGGGTGTAAAAATGCTTGTCCTCGGCGCTGATAAAGGCCTGCTTCACCAGTTCGGGGATATCTTCGATGGGCACGAACAAACGGCGTTCCTGCGCAAATTCGTCAATGATCCGCCCTTCGCCGTTGTAAATGCGGCTGATGGTCGGGGGGGTGTATTGCGCCAACCGTTCATGACTGGGCAAGTCATTGGCATACATGTAAAAAATGCCGCCAACGGTCAGGGCCGTGAACAAGATGCTCATGGTGACCATCGTAAAGATGCCACCCAAAACTGATCCGACAAAACGCAGCACGCGGTCCCCGCCAATGGCATCTTCACGCCCGCTATATAGGCAAGGTTCAGGGCAAGGTCAAAACACCATCGCCCACGATCCGCCCATTCAGCGCGCTTTGCTGTAATATTTTCGTTAGTTCCCCCCAAGTCCCGTGATCGATCGGTCTTCGGCCGCCCATGCCACCAATCCGTCACGGATCGCCCCGGCCATTTTGACCCGCCATTGCGCATCGGCCAAACGGGCGCGGTCCCGCTCCGACGACAAGAACCCAAGTTCGATCAGCACAGACGGAATGTCAGGTGATTTTAGAACCGAAAACCCGGCCTCTTGCCGGGGTTGCCGGTGCATCTTGATCCCGGCCGTTGTCATCGCCGCCTCAAGGGCGGCCGACAAACGGTCAATGCGCGGCGCGGTTTCGGTGCGGGCCATGTCCATCAACACCGTGGCCACAAGGTCATCTTGTTGGGTCAGATCAACGCCCGCCAACAGGTCATCGCGGTCGTGCCGCTCGGCCAAGGCGCGCGCGGCCTCATCGCTGGCATCCTGCGCCAAGGTATAAATCGTGGCCCCCACGGCCTCGCCCTCGGCCAAAGCATCGGCATGCAGCGAGACGAACACACCCGCCCCCGCCGAACGCGCCAAGGTAGAGCGTTCTTCCAACGGGATAAACGTGTCGGAATCGCGCGTCAGCACAACCTCAAAGTCGCCCGTGCGCAGCAAAACCTCTTTCAACTCTCGCGCAAAGGTCAGCATCACCTCGGCTTCTTTCAGACCGCCGCGTTCTGCCCCCGGGTCAATACCGCCGTGCCCCGGATCCAGGATCACAACCATGGGTCCGTCTTTCTTGGCAGGCGGCGCCTCCAGCCGTGCCGGGGCCGGCAGGGCCCAATTCGCCGGCTCGGGAAGGCCGGCCTTCTGGGCAAACTCCTCTTGTGTGGCCGCGCGAAGCGTGACCGAAAGCTGCACATCGCCGCCCGTGGTCATGCCCGCCTGATCCACGATCATGGGTTGATCCAACTGCATCACCAACCGCGACCAACCCGGCCGAAACGGCCCCGCGCGCAGGGTCACCACGTGGTCCGACAATTCGGCCAGATCCCCCACCCCCGACCAATCCGCTTCGCGCATGTCCAAGATCACGCGGGGCGGCGCATCCAGAACGCGCACGCGCCACGGCACCGGCTGGCTCAGCGCAAAGGTCGCCACAACCTCAGATCCGTTATCATCAATGACCGACTGGTCCATATCCACGCGGGCCAGCGCGGTGAACTCTTGCGCCAAAACCGGCACGGCCCAAAGCACAAGCCCTGCAACAGCCGCAACACCGCGCCTCATATCCGGTCCGCCATAAAGGCCCGCAACCGCGCCAAGCCCTCAAGGATATCCGCAGTGCCGCGGGCATAGGAAAACCGCAAGGTCTGGGCGCCCCGCAGCGGATCAAAATCCAAACCCGGGGTCACGGCCACGCCGGCACCGTGCAAAACCTGCTTGGCAAAGGCCAAACTGTCCTGCGTCAGATCCGACACATCGGCATAAACATAAAACGCCCCATCGGGCGGCGCGATCTTGGAAAAGCCGGCCTTTGGCAGACCTTCCATCATCAACCGGCGGTTTTCGGCATAAACGGCCCGGTTTTCCTCCATCTCGTCGATGGCCTCCAGCGCCGCCAAGGCCGCAACCTGGGCCACATGGGGCGCGCAGATGAACATGTTCTGCGCCAAACGCTCCACCGTGCGAATATGCCCTTCGGGAACCACCATCCAGCCCACACGCCAGCCTGTCATGCTGAAATACTTGGAAAAGGAATTGATGACATAGGTGTCGTCGCTGATTTCCAACGCCGAAACGGCCCGCGCCCCATAATGCAGACCGTGATAGATTTCATCCGACACAAAGGAAATGTCGCGGTCCTGCGCATGGTCGATCAGGGCCTTCAGATGCGCATGATCCAGCATCGTCCCCGTCGGATTTCCCGGTGAGGCAACGATCAGCCCCTGCATGTCCACAGCCTGCAGATCGGCAGGCACGGGCTGAAATCGGTTCTGTGCCGACGTGGCAATGCCCACAGGCACCAAGGACAGCGCCTTGAGGATCTGGCGATAGCTTGGATACCCCGGCTCTCCCAGCGCAACGCGGTCCCCCGCATCAAACAGCGCCGAAAATGCCAGCAAAAAGGCCCCCGAAGATCCGGAGGTCACCACCACCCGGTCGGGGTTCAAGGCGATACCATACCAGCGTTGATACAGATCTGCGATCGCGCGCCGCAGATCGGGGATCCCCAAAGCCACCGTATAGCCCAGCGATGACCGCTCCATCTGCCGGGCCGCCGCCTGCCGCGCAAGGGCGGGCGCGGCCGTGCCCGGCTGCCCCACCTCCATATGAATGATGCTACGCCCGGCCGCTTCCAACTGCCGCGCCTCTTCGACCATATCCATCACAATAAAGGGATCAACCTGGCCCCGTCTTGAACTCTTCATGCCTGCCTCTATGCTGATCGCTCACAGTGTCCCCGCCGGGTGCCCAAGGTCAAGCCCGCGCGCCCAGTTTACAGGTCTTCCATGCGCCCCTTCCTTGCTGCCCTTGGTCTTTGCCTTGCCCTTGCCGCCCCCGCTGGCGCTGACGGATTGACCGACATGACCGATGCCGAAAAGGCCGCTTTTGGCGAGGCGGTCCGCGCCTATCTGCTTGAAAACCCTCAAGTTCTGGTCGAAGCCATGACCATCTTGCAAGACCGTCAGGCCGAGGCCGACGCGCTGGCCGATGATGAATTGGTCGCCCAGAATGCCAGCCTGATCTTTGATGACGGGGTTTCGTGGGTCGGCGGCAATCCCGAAGGTGACATCACCGTGGTGGAATTCATGGATTACCGCTGCGGCTACTGCAAGAAGGCTTTTGCCGAAGTCGAAGATCTGGTCGCATCAGACGGCAATATTCGGTTCATCCTCAAGGAATTTCCGATTTTGGGCGAAGAGTCGATCATCACCTCGCGCTTTGCCGTGGCAGTGCAGCAACTCCACGGGGCAGAGGCCTACAAAGCGGTTCATGATCAGTTGATGGAACTGCGCGGCGCCCCGGACGAGGCCACCTTGTCACGCATGGCCACAGATCTGGGGCTGGACCCGGCCCCGATCCTTACCCGGATGGGCAGTGACGATGTGACAGCCGTGATTGCCGCGAACCATGCCTTGGCCGATACCCTGTCGATTGCAGGCACGCCGACCTTCGTGATGGGCGGAACGCTGCTTCGCGGCTACGTTCCGCTGGACGCCATGAAGCAGATGGTGGCCGACGCGCGCGCCGCCAACTGACGCGCGCCTGCGGCGGGTCACACCGCCGCCTGCGCCGCCTCTTCAGCGGCCTTGGCTTCGATGTCGGCCGCCTTCTTTTCCACCAGATCGACGATGTGGTCCACCATCTTGTCATTGCCGAGCTTGTGGCTTTGCTTGCCGGCCAGATAGACCATCCCAGACCCGGCCCCGCCGCCGGTAAAGCCGATGTCGGTCATCAACGCCTCACCCGGGCCGTTGACCACACAGCCGATGATCGACAGGCTCATCGAGGTGGTGATATGGGCCAAGCGGTTTTCCAGCGCCGATACCGTCTTGATCACATCAAACCCCTGCCGCGCGCAGGACGGGCACGAGATGATGGTCACCCCCCGGTGCCGCAGGCCCAAGGATTTCAAGATCTCAAAGCCAACCTTCACCTCTTCCACCGGATCGGCCGACAGCGACACCCGGATCGTGTCGCCAATTCCGAACCACAACAACGACCCAAGGCCAATCGCCGATTTCACGGTGCCTGACATCAGCCCGCCCGCTTCGGTGATCCCCAGATGGATCGGCGCATCGGTGACACCCGCCAATTGTTGATAGGCCGCCGCCGCCATGAACACATCCGATGCTTTCACCGAAATCTTGAATTCGTGAAAATCGTTGTCCTGCAACAACTTGATATGGTCCATCCCCGATTCAACCATGGCATCGGGGCAAGGCTCTCCGTATTTGTCCAGAAGATGCTTTTCCAACGATCCGGCGTTGACCCCGATGCGGATCGAACAGCCATGATCCTTGGCCGCCTTCACCACTTCGGCCACACGCTTGGCATCACCGATATTGCCGGGGTTGATGCGCAGACAGGCCGCGCCTGCCTCTGCCGCCTCGATCGCGCGTTTGTAATGGAAATGTATGTCGGCCACGATCGGAACCGGGCTTTCCGCCACGATTTCCTTCAGCGCGCGGGTGCTTTCCTGATCGGGCGTCGACACCCGAACGATATCAGCGCCGGCAATGGCACAGCGCTGAATTTGTTCAATCGTGGCAGCGACATCAGTGGTCAGGGTGTTGGTCATGGTTTGCACCGAGATCGGCGCATCCCCCCCCACCAAAACCTTGCCCACCCGAATCTGGCGGCTGACGCGGCGATCAATATTGCGCCAAGGACGGATGGGATTGTGGCTCATGTCTGACCTCATGGTTGCCCCCTATAAATAGGGCGCAGCGCCACAAAGAGCAATCGCCGGATTATTCCGAAATGGGCGCGGTTGGATCAAACACTGGCGCAGCGGGTTCCGAAGAGGCCACAAACTTTGCCAGATCGCCATCTGCCGACGGATCTGCCGCCGCATAGGTTTGCGTCAAAGACGCCGCTTCCAGACTGACGTTCTTCACAACCTGCGCGCCGGGTGCGGCCGGACCAAAGGTTTTGCCGTCAATCACGAAATAGACCGATCCAGAATTGCCCGACCGCAGCATCGGGGCCTGCGCCAAGGCCGGAACCGCGTATGTCTCGCCCGCATCAAGGATCTTTTCAAAGATCACCGTGCCATCCAGCGCCGAAACACGCACCCAAGATGGCCGCACGGCCATGATCTCGACGCCCTTGTTTTCCGCCAGAACCTGAACTGTATCGCCTTCCACCACATCTTGCGGCGTAACCGGATCGGCAGGCAATGCGCTTTGCGCCAAAGCCCCCGTCACACGCGGATCGATCGCCGAAATCGGGCCGTCGCGGGCCGTCATCACCGGAACTTCAAGCGCTTGGGGCCGATACAGTTCCAACGGATCCACGGACACGCCGCTGACGCCCTGCGTTCCGGCATCCGCCACCTGATCGGGGGCAGAGCGTACCGATGTCGCCTCGCCGTCGATGTTGCCCAAGGGGTCAATTTCGGCCACCACGGCGGGCGCTTCGTTCACCGGGGCTAACTGCACGCGCTGCACTTCTTGCACAACCCACCAGCCGCCATATCCAATACCGATCAGCAGCGCCAAAAGAACCGATATAGACCCCACGGCCCCCGGTTCGATCCGCGCAAAGGCGCTTTCCGCGCGCGGCACAAAACTTGCATTGGGATTGGCAAAGGGATCGCCCTTTTCAAGCCCCGAGGTGCGGGCCCGCTGCGCCACCATCGATGCGGTGGAAGCGGCGGCCGACATGCCATGCGCCACTTGAAATCCGCTTTCGGCGCAGAACCGGGCAAAGGCGGCTTCCGGCTCCATCCCAAGATAGCGCGCATAAGACCGCACGTATCCGGCAATGAACCCCGGCGTTTCAAAAGCGCCCACATCGGCGTTTTCAATGGCCGCAACATAGGTCGCCTTGATCTTCAACTCGCGCTGAACGTCCAGCAAAGACTTACCCAGGGTCGCGCGTTCTCCGCGCATCAGGTCACCCAGACGCATGTCAAAGTCGTCAAAACCCTTGGGCTTTGCCTCCTCTTGCAGTGTGGATTTGCCCCACCGCCCGATCATACGAAAGCCCTCATCACTGCCCCACGGAATCGATCATGTCCCCACACGATCTTTTGATGATCCTATTGTTGATAACTCAATCTCCGGCAAGGTTTTTTTTACACCATTTCGCCTTATGCCGACGCCTCGGCACGATTCAGCGCACATTCGTGCCACAGCGAATCCATGGCCCGAACCAGCGCGTCAATTTCGGCCGTGCCGTGCAGGGGCGACGGGGTGAACCGCAGCCGCTCCGTTCCGCGCGGAACGGTCGGAAAATTGATCGGCTGCGCATAAATCCCATGATTTTCCAACAACATATCCGACAGCATCTTGCAATGCACTGGATTGCCAACATGCACCGGAACAATATGGCTGCCATGGTCGATGATCGGCAAACCCAGTCCTTTCAGGCGCAACTTCAAGATGCGCGCGTTCAATTGCTGCGCATCGCGCAGCGGCTGGGACGTCTTCAAGATCTTGACAGACTGCGCCGCACCGGCCGCAACAGCGGGCGGCAAGGACGAGGTAAAGATAAATCCCGGCGCATAAGACCGAATCGCATCCACCATTTTGGCCGAGGCCGCGATATAGCCGCCAAAGACACCATAGGCCTTGGCCAGCGTGCCGTTGATGATATCGATGCGCCCCATCTGCCCATCACGCTCTGCCACCCCGGCGCCGCGCGGACCATACATGCCCACGGCATGCACCTCGTCGATATAGGTCAGCGCGCCGAATTCCTCGGCCAGATCGCAAATCTGCGCGATCGGCCCAAAGTCACCATCCATCGAATAAATCGATTCAAAGGCGATCAGTTTTGGCAGCGCCGGATCATCGGCCTGCAGCAGCGCGCGCAGATGGGCCACATCATTGTGGCGGAAAATCCGCTTGCCCCCCCCACTGCGCCGCACCCCTTCGATCATGGACGCGTGGTTCAAGGCATCCGAATAGATGATCAGCCCCGGGAACAACTTTGGCAGGGTCGAGAGGGTCGCATCATTGGCCACATAGGCCGACGTGAACAGCAAAGCCGCCTCTTTGGCGTGCAGATCGGCCAGTTCCGCTTCCAATGCGCGGTGATGGCGCGTGGTGCCTGAAATGTTGCGCGTGCCGCCAGATCCCGCGCCAGTACCTACAAGCGCCTCTTGCATGGCGCGCAGAACCTCGGGGTTTTGGCCCATGCCCAGATAATCATTGCCGCACCACACCGTGATGGGCGCCTTGGTGCCATCTGGGCGCGTCCAGGTCGCGCGGGGAAAGTCGCCCCGGTGCCGCTCGATGTCGATGAAGGTGCGATAGCGGCCTTCGCCATGCAACTGCGACAGGGCCGCATCCAGACCAGCCTCGTAATTCATCTTGTTCTCCTGTCGCCGCGCGAACTGACCCGTCGGCTGTGTTTCACAGCCCGGCCGCAGCCTGCGTTGATCTGGATCAATACAAGCGCGGCGAACAGGGGGCAATTTGCCGCCCCCCCGCCGGGCCAAATCGCCCGACCTTGGTCTGGCCCCGCGTCACTTCGGCGGGCTGATTTCCATCACGATCACACAGTCCGCGGTGCCCGTCCGCGCCGCGTTGCAGGTTTCCAGCGCCTTGGCCGCCGCCGAAGCGGCATCGGGCATCTGGGCAATCGCCGAGGCTGACGCGGCAGGCTTGCCCCCGCGAATGAACCCATCATCCGGTGACAGCGCAATCGCCGCGAACCCTTCGTTCGAGGGGACAAACAGTTTCAAGGCCTGCTCTTGCGTGGCCACCAGCCGAAGCGTCGCCAACTCTGTGTCATCCAGGAACGGCTGAACATAAAATGTCACCTTCGCGCCGTTGATTTTTGACACTTCCGTCGGCACCTCGGCCAAGGCCACCCCGGAAAGACCCACAAAACCGATCGCCGCCCATCCCAAAACACGCATTGCGCACGCTCCTTGCTGCATTTTGCGCTGTCTAGCGCAAGCCTGCGCCACTGGACAGCCCCCGGCCCTGCCCCTAGGCTTGAAATTGCCGTGAACAATCGCGGCCTGCACCAGGAGTTCCCATGTCGCTGGACACCGTCCTTGCCCGCGTAGACGCCGATCTGCCCCAAGCCCTTGATCGGCTGATGGATCTCTTGCGCATCCCGTCCATCTCCACCGATCCGGCCTTCAAGGCCGACTGCGACCGCGCGGCGGACTGGCTGGCGGCCGATCTGCAAAGTCTGGGCTTCACGGCCTCTGCGCGCCCGACACCCGGCCATCCGATGGTTGTCGGACATGGCGGGTCGGGCGACAAACACCTGCTCTTTTACGGCCACTACGATGTGCAACCGGTCGATCCTTTGTCCCTGTGGGACCGCGACCCCTTTGATCCCGAAATTCAAGACACCCCCAAGGGCCGCGTGATCCGCGCCCGCGGCGCCTCGGATGACAAGGGCCAGTTGATGACCTTTCTGGAGGCCTGCCGTGCCTGGAAGGCCGTTCATGGCACCCTGCCCGGCCGTCTGACGATCTTTCTGGAAGGCGAAGAGGAATCCGGCTCGCCCTCGCTGGTGCCGTTCATGAAAGACAATGCTGCCGAGTTACGGGCCGACATCGCCCTGATTTGCGATACCGGCTTGTTTGATGATGAAACGCCCGCCATCACCACCATGCTGCGCGGGCTTTTGGGCGAAGAAATCACCATCCACGGCCCCAACAAGGATCTGCATTCGGGCATGTATGGGGGGGCCGCCATCAACCCGATCCGCGTCTTGACGAAAATCCTTGCAAATCTGCACGATGCCACTGGGCGTATCACCATTCCCGGCTTTTACGACGGGGTCACCGAATTGCCCGAGGCGATCCGCGCACAGTGGCAATCGCTGGCCTTTGATCACGCCAAATTTCTGGGCGATGTCGGCCTGTCCGTCCCCGCCGGCGAACATGACCGCACCCCGCTTGAGATGATCTGGTCGCGCCCGACAGCCGAAGTGAACGGCATCTGGGGCGGCTATACCGGCGACGGGTTCAAAACCGTTCTGCCCGCGCAGGCCCATGCCAAGGTCTCGTTTCGTCTGGTGGGCGATCAAGACGCCCTTGCGCTGCGCGATGCCTTTCGCGCTTGGGTGCAAGATCAACTGCCGCCCGATTGTACCGTTGAATTCAAGGGGCACGGCGCCTCACCGGCCGGAACCATGGCCATCGCCGATCCGGCGTTTGACGCGGCCCGCAAAGCGCTCACCGACGAATGGGGCAAGCCTGCGGCCTATGTCGGCTCGGGCGGCTCCATTCCGATTGCCGGGCTGTTCAAGACGATCTTGGGCATGGATGCCATGCTCATCGGCTTTGCCCGGGACGATGACCAGATCCATTCTCCCAACGAAAAATATGATCTTGACTGCTTTCACAAAGGCATCCGGTCTTGGGTGCGCATTTTGGCAAAACTGGCATGACCCTGTCGATCCACGATGCCACCCCCCGCGACGAAGCGGCCTTTCGCCGCCTTTGGGCGGGGTTTCAAGCCCATTACGACATGGCCTTGCCGCCCGAGGTGACTAACAGCACCTGGGCACGCATCCTGTCCCCGGACAGCCCCATGTCGCTGCGGCTGGCATGGATGCAAGGGGTTGTGGTGGGGTTCGTGTTGTACCAACACCACCCGTCATCTTGGGTGGTGGGCGATGATTGCTATCTGGAAGATCTGTTCGTCATGCCAGACCTGCGCGGCCAAGGGGTGGGCCGCGCCTTGATCGAGGATTTGAAATCCATCGCCAAATCGCGCGGCTGGACACGGCTTTACTGGCTGACCGACCAAGACAACACGGCGGCGCGCGGCCTTTATGACACGCTGGCACCGAACGACAACCACATCCGATATCGCGTCACCTTGTAACCCGCCCTGCCGCTGGTTGCCCCTTACCCGGCGCGCAGGCCGGCGCGGGCCAGCTTGGCGGCGAGCAGAACAAAGGGCGCGGCATGCATCACCAGATCGGCGATATCGACCGGTTTGATCAGCGTGCCCGCCATCAGCATCTTCAGTTTTTCCAAAACATGCGGCTCGGGCACAAAGGGCGCAAGCCCCAGCGTCAGACAGGCAATGATCAGAATATTCAGCGGGATTTGATCCAAAAATGACATGATACCTCCAAGGTTTCCTTGCGGTATCATACATTCAAATTAATGCATATGGGATAAAGTGGCGCGGTGGACGGGGCTCGAACCCGCGACCCCCGGCGTGACAGGCCGGTACTCTAACCAACTGAGCTACCACCGCGCGCTTTATCGTTCGGGCTTTGCGTCTTTGAATTGCATGGCGCGGTGGACGGGGCTCGAACCCGCGACCCCCGGCGTGACAGGCCGGTACTCTAACCAACTGAGCTACCACCGCGCGAAGCAATCCAAAGCGACAGCCTTGGCGTGGGGGGGTATTACGCAAGGGGCCAAGCCGCGTCAAGCAAGAAGGCGCGAATTTTCACCGATCGGGCGCAGGGATGAACTCTTCTCGATCCCCCGGCGGCAACTGAAACCGCCCATATGCCCAATCCCCCGCCCGCCAAGCCTCTTTGGCCGCCTCGATCCGCTCTTTCGACGAGGCGACGAAGTTCCACCACAAATGCCGCGGCCCATCCATCGTGGCGCCCCCCAGCACCATGATGCGCGCGCCCCGCTCCCCGGCCCGCACCGAAATCTGGTCACCGGGGCGGAAAATCAGCATCGTTCCCGCCTCATAGCTTTGCCCGCCCTGCGACACCGACCCGTCCAGCACATAGACCCCGCGATCTTCGTGATTGTCCGGCAGCGGCAAGGCGGCACCGGGCGCCAGCCGCGCATCGGCATAAAACACCTCATGGGGCACATCCAAGGCCACCCGCGCGCCCCAGGCCTGCCCCAGGATCAGGCGCACCTCTTTTCCCTCGCCCTCAAGCAGGGGCAAGGCCTCCCCCCCCTTGTTGTGAAACGAGGCTGCGCTGTCTTCGTGCGATTTGGGCAGCGCAAGCCAGGTCTGCAAGCCAAACAGGCTTTGCGGGGCCTCTCTGGCCGGGCCGTCCATCCGCTCCGAATGGGTAATGCCCTGCCCTGCCGTCATCAGGTTCACCTCTCCCGGCGCAATCCAGGCATCCGTGCCCAGGGAATCACGATGATGGATACGCCCTCGGATCATATAGGTCACGGTGGACAGGCCGATATGGGGATGGGGACGCACATCCACCCCATGCCCCGTCAAGAATTCCGCCGGGCCCATCTGATCGAAAAAGATGAAGGGGCCCACCATCTGCCGGGCCACGGAAGGCAGCGCGCGGCGCACTTCAAAGCCGCCCAGATCGCGCGCCCGCGCGATGATGACATGGTCAATCCCGTCAACGGCATCGCCAATCGGGATCGTGGGGTCAAGAAGGGGGGACCAGCTCATCTTCGGCTCCTATGCGTCTGTCTGCCCTACATAGGGCATTTTCCGGAAAGGTCCTCAGATACCTGCGCGCAGACACCCTGCGCCAGTTCACACAGGCGGCTGCCCCCGCCCAAACGTCCCGCTAGATTACGGTAAAGTCTGACGCGCCCATGACTAGGCCCGCGCTGATCTGCGCAAACACAACGGCCGCCGCCCCGCCCAAACCGTCGCTGTCAAATCGCAGCAAACCGGTAAGGGGATCATACAAGATGCGATCATCAGCCTCGGTGGCAAAAACGCCCTCCGCAAAAGCGCCGCCCGTCAGCGCGCCTTTGGTCAGACCCGTAAAGATGGCATTGTCGATGCGAATCTTGTCGGCGGCCGGATCGTAATCCACAATCGTGTCGGCCGCCGCCAGATCCGTGACAAAGTCGAAGAAATCCGTCCCGCTTCCGCCCGTCAGCCAGTCCTGGCCTGCGCCGCCGCCCAAGGTATCGCGGCCCGTGCCGCCAATCAGAATATCCGCGCCATCGCCGCCGACCAAAAAGTCGTTGCCCTCGGCGCCGTCGATCCCATCGGCCTTCGCGCCGCCAGTGACATTGTCATTGCCCGCGCCGCCGATGAAACTGATCTGCTCGATATTGCGAATTTGGGTGCCGTCCGCCAAGGTGACCGGCGCGCCCAGCACAAAGACAAAGGTTTCCGCCGACAGGCTGCGATCCAGAATCATAAAGTCCACACCGCTGCCCCCGTCGATGGTATCAATGCCATCCCCGGCCTCGATCACGACAATATCGTCCCCCGCGCCGGCCAGAATGCTGTCGCCGCCCGCCCCGCCGCGGATCGTCTCGTTCCCGTCGCCGCCCGCGATCGTATCGCTTCCGCCCTCCCCCCACAGCTCGTCGTTGCCGATCCCCCCGTTCAGCGAATCCGCGCCATCGCCGCCAAGAATCACATCATACCCGCTGCCCCCCAGCAGCAATTCCGCGCCGCTGCCGCCGAGGATGCTGTCATCCTGATCGCCGCCGTACAAACCGTTCTGCCCCTCATCGCCCGTCAGCGTGTCGTTCCCGGCATCGCCGTAAATCTCGTCGGCCGAATCCCCTCCGAACAGATTGTCATTGCCATTTCCGCCATAGATTTCGTCCGATCCCACCTCGCCCAGAACGGAATCGTTGCCATCGTCGCCAAAGATCACATCCGCGCCCGCCCCGCCGCCAAGGGTGTCCTCGTTCAGCCCCCCGTACAGCCGATCGTTGCCCTCGTCGCCCAGAACGGAATCGTTGTTTCCATCGCCAAATACCTTGTCATCCCCGGATCCCCCGGTAACCGTATCGGCGCTGTCCCCGCCGCGCAGGGTATCGTTGTTGGTTTCTCCGTTGATCTGATCACTGCCAGACTGGCCCAAAACGGAATCATTCCCCGCGCCGCCCAAAAGGGAATCATCGCCGATCCCCCCCGACAAAACGTCATCGCCATTCCCCCCGGTCAGGGTGTCGGCTCCGTCGTCACCCGAGAGCGAATCGTTGTCATTGTCGCCGTTTATCTGGTCATCGTCAGATCCTCCAGTAATCTCATCCCGGCCCGATCCGCCAAACAGGCGGTCATTGCCCGCGTCGCCAAAGATCAGGTCGTCCCCGGAACCGCCGTCCAGCGAATCCGCCCCATCTCCCCCCGTCAAACCATCATTGCCGTCGCCGCCGCTCAGCGTGTCCTTGCCGTTCTCGCCCACCAAAAGGTCATCGCCGCTGCCCCCGACAACATCGTCATTGCCCGACCCGGCATAAATCAGATCATTACCCGCGCCGCCGGAAACAGAATCGTTTTCCGTCCCCCCTTCCAGACGGTCATCGTCATTTCCCCCATACAGGCTGTCGTTGCCCGCGCCCCCTTGAACCAGGTCGTTTCCGTTCCCCCCCGTGATCGAATCGTTGTCCGTGGTGGGGCCCAGAAAGCCGGGCACATTCAAAGGATCCCACCCGAACAAGGTATCGTTGTCGGTGGTCCCCAAAAGGATGTCGGGCAGGTTACTTCCGGAAAACGATGGCACGATGTCGACCTCGCTCAATAAGTTTTGAAAATGACATGAATCTATGGCGGACAAATGGCCGCTGTGTTGGCAGCATCCCCCAAACGAGAGGTCTGATCAATAGCTTTGATGGAAGAATGGTGGGCGGTGAGGGACTCGAACCCCCGACATTCTCGGTGTAAACGAGACGCTCTACCAACTGAGCTAACCGCCCGACGCGCACATCGGCTGCGCGCAGGGTTTACGCGGGCAAACTTGTGGGTGCAAGATGATTTGTGACCTGCCGCCAAACAAAAACGCCCCCGGTTTCCCAAGGGCGTTTGTAAGATGGTGGGCGATAACGGATTTGAACCGCTGACATCTTCGATGTGAACGAAGCGCTCTACCGCTGAGCTAATCGCCCGCTGGACGGGCTTCTAGCCTTACTCGCGGGCCTCTGCAAGCGCCTCTTTTTCCTCTTTGACCTTGGGAACACCGCCGCGCTTCAGCTTGATCACAAACGAAGAACTGCCATCGGCCTCTTCGTTGCGGCGCGCGACGCGGCCTTTGCCGAAGTCGGGCAAATTCAGCCCATCCCCCCGGTCCAAGGCGGCCCCAAGTTCCACCAGCGTGGCCAATACGATCTCGCGAACATCCTTTGGCTTGCCACCCACAGACTTGAGCACGAGGTCCACAAGGTCCTTGACGCGCAGCTGTCCAGACGCGCCCTCCGGCTTTGCCTCGTTGCCGGCCTCAACCGATTGGTCAACAGCCGCAGCCGAACCGGCGGGGGGGGGCTTGGTCGCGTCAGATGGTTTTGCAGGCGATTTTGCCATCAAGTATTGCCCTTTTCAAAGCGCTCCAATTTCTTCTTTGGAACAAGTTTATCCATTTGCAGAACATTACCCGCGAAATCGATACAATAAAAGTGGGTTCAAGGCCCGCGCCTGAACAATCCTGACAGGCGCGGGCCTGCCGATGAAAAAGGGGGCGCAAAACCTGCGCCCCCTCCCCTGTTTTTCGCCTTAGTGCGCGATCTGCGTCGGCGGCTCATCGGTCGGTTTCATCCGCGCCAAGGCCGCCGCTTCTTCGGCCGCCTCATCCCATTCAATGGGCTCAGGTTGCCGCACAAGCGCCAGTTTCAAAACCTCGCGCACGTGACTGACCGGAATGATCGTCAGGCCTTGCTTCACGTTCTCAGGAATTTCCACCAGATCCTTGGCATTTTCCTGCGGAATCAAAACCGTCGTGATCCCGCCGCGCAGCGCCGCCAGCAGTTTTTCCTTCAGGCCACCAATCGGCAAGGCATTGCCGCGCAGCGTGACCTCGCCGGTCATCGCCACATCCTTGCGCACCGGAATCCCCGTGATCACCGACACGATCGAGGTGACCATGGCCAGACCCGCCGACGGGCCATCCTTGGGCGTCGCCCCCTCAGGCAGGTGCAAGTGGATGTCCATGGTTTCGAATTTTGGCGGTTTCACCCCAAGTTCGGGGCTGATCGACCGCACATAACTCGCCGCCGCGTCGATGGATTCCTTCATCACATCGCCCAGCTTGCCGGTGGTTTTCATCCGCCCCTTGCCGGGCAGTTTCAGCGCTTCGATATGCAGCAACTCCCCCCCGACAGAGGTCCAGGCCAGACCCGTCACAACGCCCACCTGATCTTCGGTTTCCGCCAGACCAAACCGATGGCGCTGCACACCCAGATATTCTTCTACCTTGGCCTCATCGACATCCACCCGCTTGGTCTTTTTCTTCAAGATCTCGGTCACGGCCTTGCGGGCCAGTTTCGCGATCTCGCGCTCCAGATTCCGCACGCCCGCTTCACGCGTGTAATACCGGATCACATGGGTCAAAGCCGCGTCAGACAGGCTGAATTCATCTTTCTTAAGCCCGTTGGCCGCGATCTGCTTTTGCAGCAAATGGCCCTTGGCGATCTCGCGCTTTTCGTCTTCGGTATAGCCGGCCAGCGGAATGATCTCCATCCGGTCCAGCAGCGGGCCGGGCATATTGTACGAATTGGCCGTGGTGATGAACATCACATTCGACAGATCGTATTCCACCTCAAGATAGTGGTCGACGAAGGTGTTGTTCTGTTCCGGATCCAGAACCTCCAACAAGGCCGATGCCGGATCCCCGCGGAAATCCTGTCCCATCTTGTCAATTTCATCCAGCAAGATCAACGGGTTCGTCGTCTTGGCCTTTTTCAGCGCCTGAATGATCTTGCCCGGCATCGACCCGATATAGGTCCGGCGGTGGCCGCGGATTTCGCTTTCGTCGCGCACCCCGCCCAATGAAATCCGGATAAACTCACGCCCCGTCGCCTTGGCCACCGACCGCCCAAGCGAGGTTTTGCCCACACCCGGAGGGCCCACAAGGCACAGGATCGGCCCCTTCAACTTGGCCGACCGCGCCTGCACGGCCAGATATTCCACGATCCGCTCTTTGACCTTGTCCAGACCATAGTGATCGCCGTCCAGCACCTTTTGGGCTGCGGCCAGATCCTTTTTCACGCGGCTTTGCGTGCCCCACGGAACGCCCAAAAGCCAGTCAAGATAGTTGCGCACAACCGTGGCTTCGGCACTCATCGGGCTCATGGATTTCAGCTTTTTCAGCTCTCCATCGGCCTTCTCCCGCGCCTCTTTTGACAGTTTTGTCGCCTTGATCCGCGCTTCCAACTCGGCCAACTCGTTGCCGCCATCCTCGCCGTCGCCCAGCTCCTTCTGAATGGCCTTCATCTGCTCATTCAAATAATACTCGCGCTGGGTCTTCTCCATCTGGGTCTTGACCCGGGATTTGATCTTCTTTTCCACCTGCAAGACCGACAACTCGCCCTGCATGTGGCCGTAAACCTTCTCCAGCCGCTCCGCCACATCCAGCGTTTCCAGCAGCGCCTGCTTGGGCGCAACCTCGATGCCCAGATGCCCGGCCACAAGATCGGCCAGACGGGCCGGCTCTGTGGTTTCGGCCACCGCCGACAGGGCTTCTTCGGGAATGTTCTTCTTCACCTTCGAATACCGCTCAAACTCGTCGCCCACCGCGCGGATCATCGCCGCGGCGGCCGCCTTGTCGCCGTCCAGCTCGTTCAGAACCTCGGCATGCGCTTCAAAGAACGACGGGTTGGTCAGGAATTCGGTGATCTTGACGCGCGTCTTGCCCTCGACCAGCACCTTGACCGTGCCATCGGGCAGTTTCAGCAGTTGCAGCACATTGGCCAAGACACCAACGCGGTAAATCCCGTCCGCCGTCGGGTCATCAACAGCCGGGTCCACCTGGGCGCACAAAAGAATTTGCTTGTCGTCGCCCATGACTTCTTCAAGGGCCCGCACCGATTTTTCGCGCCCTACAAACAGCGGCACGATCATATGCGGAAACACAACGATATCCCGCAGCGTCAGCACGGGATAGCTTGTGGTCGCTTTTTTCTCTGTCATCTCGCGTTTCCTATCTGGCAAGAAGCCCCGGCCCCGCTCGTCGGCAGCCTATGGGTCTTCCCCTGTTCAGGCACTGTATCTGGGGTGCCCCCCCCGGGGTGTCAACCACGCCACCCAGTCACGTCTCGGTGTAAATCATGCGCCGGGGCCGCGGCAGGGGCAAGGCGAGAACGCACAAAATTGCCGGGAATTTCGTGACAGAATGTTTCCCTTTGCCGCGCGTTACAGCTATGGCATGGCAAGGATGGGCTACTCAACAACCGGCGCTCCTGCAGTAGCAGGGACTCGATATCTCGATGGCTCAATACTTGAGGCGTTACGGCAATGACAGGTAAACTTGAAAGATTCCGATTTGTTGTTCTATTCATCGCGATGTGTTGCTTGGCGGCTTCGTTGTTTTTAGAGTGCCCCTTTGAGAGATGTATGCAAGAGAGTGGCACTCATTGGTGGAGTGCGTCTAATGCTCGCAGTAACTTTCGTCAGTTAATTGGACTTACAGTTCCGCTTTCGTCGGGATTGCTGTTCGTCACTTCCTTAATTCGAATGCGATCACCGGCTGCGGTAGAATTTTCCAAGTTTGCTTGGGCTGTATTGGCTTTATTGAGCGGCATTCTCGCTCTTTCAACTTCGTTATTCTTGATATTGTTTGACAGTGCGCCGGGAGTAGTTTGACCTTCAACCCGCCATTATGACATCCAGACCGATAACGCAGCGACGGCACCCAAACACTCCAAACGCCGGATGCGCGAGCGGTATGACGGCGAGGCGGGCTTGCAATACCTGAACTCCCGCACCTACGACCCAGACCTCGCCATGTTCCTCCAGCCCGACGGGTGGGAGGTGACGCAAG
>CANHLE010000010.1 GCA_947461435.1 Paracoccaceae bacterium
CAGTCTTTTGCCATGATCCGCGGCGGCAAGATTGCCATGGCCATTCTGGGCGCGATGGAAGTGGCCGAAAACGGCGATCTGGCGAACTGGATGATTCCGGGCAAACTGGTCAAGGGCATGGGCGGCGCGATGGATCTGGTCGCCGGAGTTGGCCGCGTTGTCGTGGTGATGGATCACACCTCCAAACTCGGCGAATCCAAGGTGCTGAAATCTTGCACCCTTCCCCTGACGGGCAAGGGCGTGGTCAACCGCATCATCACCAATTTGGGCGTGCTGGATGTGGTGCCTGGCGGCTTGAAAATCGTCGAATGTGCCGACGGCGTCAGCGAAGCGGAACTGCGCGCCGCGACAGAGGCGACGATCGTCGGGTAATCCTTGCGATAAGGCGGGGGTGGCCCAAGGTCACCCCTGCTTGCACGAACGGCACCCTTGGGGCGCCGGGCCATCGGCAACACCTAATTGCTTGCGGAAATCACCTTGAACACACAAGGATCGGTCATCAGTTCGGGCGGTGTTGCGCACAACCCCTGCGCCACCTGCCATGCAGCCAACACCTTGGGAACGTAGTCGCGCGTTTCGACATAGGGCGGAACGCCGCCATTGGCGGTCACCGCCCCCTCGCCGGCATTATAGGCCGCAATCACCATCAAGGGATCGCGGTCAAATTCACCCATCAGCCAATCGAGATAGGCCACACCGCCCTTGATGTTCTGCGCCGGATCGCTCGCGTCACTGACCCCAAAGCGCGCGGCCGTTGCCGGGATCAACTGCATCAGGCCCTGCGCGCCCTTGGGGCTTAGCGCGTCGGCTTGCCCGCCGCTTTCCGCGCTCATCACCGCCAGCACCAGCGCGGGTGACACCTGCGTGCCAATCGTGGCCTTCAAGATCTCGGTGCCATAGGTATCGGCAATTTGCTGCAACGCCTGAAGGCGCGGCCCGGGAACGCTGGCCCCTTCGGGACCAAGCCCCAGACTGGCCATGGCCATCGGGAAACGCCCATCTTTTTCGGCAATTCCGGCTGGCACCTTGTCCCAGAACCAGCCATATTTTGCGCCTTCAGGGGTGACGGGCGCAAGCGGCGCTGTGTCTTGCGGCACCGGGTCCAGACCCTCGGGGTCGACCTTTGGCAGTCCGGCCAGATAGGCCGCTTGCGCTGCCGGGTCGATCTGAACCGTGATGCGCCGTCCGGGCAAGGTTTCGGACACCTTGATGCGCTTGAACGCATGCCCACCCGCAGCCGCAGGCGTCTCCGCTTCAGCGGCAAAGGCCGCCAAAGTGAAAACGCTCACCGAAAAGAGGCGCATGAGTGTCATTGTGGGTCCGACTGCTCGACCATTCTTATTAACTACAGACTCGCAGATTCTTCGTCAGATTGCCAGAATTTCCGACATTCTCGCAAAAAGGGCAAAGAGGGATTGGCCAAAAGGCCCCAGAAACTACGCAGGAATGAAAATTTATTATTTAATATCAATACACTATAGATTTTCTTCACAAATATTAACCGAACCCTAAAATGCCACGCCTTGTCCCAACTCTTGCCACGATCCACGGGCAAATTGATCCCATCGAAGCCGAACCGAACTATGGGGGATCGGACTTCGGCTTTACTCTCTTGCCACAGGAAAGGGCATATCATGAAACTGCTGAACATCTTCAAAGCCTTCAAAAAAGACGAATCCGGCGCCGTGACCGTGGACTGGGTCGTTCTGACCGCTGCCATCGTGGGCCTGGGCATGGTCGTCATGACCTCGGTTGGCGGATCGATCACCGGTTTGGCTGGCGAAATCGCCACCGACCTGGACGCACGTAACGCGGGCTACGAAAACCAGTAATCGCTTTTGGTGCAAGCCAACCAGGGGCCGCGTCCGAAAGGAGGCGGCCTTTTGCTTGGCGCAGTCCGCATCGCGAGACCTTAAAAAACCTTTAAAATGGTCCGGAAAATTCCCCGAACATGCCCAAGTCTGGCCACGAACCACGGGCAAAGTGATCTCAACCAAAGCGAGACACCAATCCTTGCGGCGGCGAAATAGGCAACTCAACTCTCTCAAAGGACGACATATCATGAAACTGCTGAACATCTTCAAAGCCTTCAAAAAAGACGAATCCGGCGCCGTGACCGTGGACTGGGTCGTTCTGACCGCTGCCATCGTGGGCCTGGGCATGGTCGTCATGACCTCGGTTGGCGGATCGATCACCGGTCTGGCTGGCGAGATCGCCACCGACCTGGACGCACGTAACGCCGGCTACGAAAACCAATAATCGCCTAAGGGTTTCGCCAATCGCAGGGGCCGCTTCCGCAAGGAAGCGGCCTTTTGCTTTGCCCGCAGCTGGGACCGCAAATCCTAAATCATTTGTACGCAAAAAACCTTGGGATTGCCCAATTCCCGCCACGGTTCAAAAGGATAGTGCAGCTACACCAAAGCGAGGCGGATACACCCTTGCAGCGGCAACCCAAGGCATCTGACCTCTCTCAAAGGACGACATATTATGAAACTGCTGAACATCTTCAAGGCTTTCAAAAAAGACGAATCCGGCGCCGTGACCGTGGACTGGGTCGTTCTGACCGCGGCCATCGTGGGCCTGGGCATGGTCGTCATGACCTCGGTTGGCGGATCGATCACCGGTCTGGCCGGCGAAATCGCCACCGACCTGGACGCACGTAACGCGGGCTACGAAAACCAGTAATCGCTTTTGGTGCAAGCCAACCATGGGCCGCGTCCGAAAGGAGGCGGCCTTTTCCATTTGAACGGATTGCCAAGGGAATTCCCCGGACTGGCCATGTCTGGGCCACAATCAAGGGGCAATGATAGCGAACATGGCGACAATCAATCGTCTTCAGCGCATCACTATGGGAGTCACCTTTATGCAGGGTACGACAGTCAAGGCTCGCAAGAGCTTTTGGAAAGACGAAGCCGGTGCTGTCACCGTTGACTGGGTGGTCTTGACCGCTGCAGTCGTTGGGATGGCCACCTTGGTTCTGGTCCCGGTTGCAACGGGAACGGAATCGGTATCGGGCAAGACGGCCACCTACATCAATGATGTGCCCGTCGGGTTCATGTCTGAATAGCGGCGAACGCGCCGCAGGAATGGGCAAGGGGTAGTGTTATGAGAATGGTTTTCGCTTTGGTCTTATTGGTCGGCATCGCTTTGGCAGGTGCCGCTGTGTACATGACCCAAGGCTACATCAGCCAAACGCAGGCCGCATTGGCCAAGGAACAGGAAATCCGGAAGAAAACCGGCCCCCTGGTGGAGGCGTTCGTTGTAAACAAGGACAAGCATTATGGGGATGTCCTGACCAAAGACGACGTTCAGATCGTCTATATCCAGCAAAATGCAACACCCGAGGGCGTGTTCAGCGACATCGCCGTGTTGTTCCCCGAGGATCAGGCCGACGAAAAACGGTTCGTGACCCGCGACATCGGAAAATTCGAACTGGTTTTGGCCAACAAGGTCACCGAGCCGGGCGAAGCCGCCGGCCTGACCGGATCGCTGGACAAGGGCATGCGGGCCTTTGCCATCAAGGTCGAAGCGGCTGACTTTCTGCAACCGGGTGACCGTGTTGATATCTACTGGACCGGCGCTACTGAAAACAACAGCGGCGAGTTGACCCGTCTGATCGGATCTGCGGTTGAGGTGGTGGCGGTGAACCGCGACGAAGACGGCGGGCTTTCAGACGGCGCGATCATGAAGCGCACCATCACCGTGGCCGCCGACCCCCAGCAAATTGCCATTCTGGCGCAGGGCAATGCCACGGGCCGCTTGGTGATGTCCTTGGTTGGCATGGGCGACGAGACGGAAACCGGCATGGTCGAAGTGGATGCGAACGTTCTTCTGGGCGTGACCGAAAGCGCGCCGATTGCCGCAGCGACACCCGACAAAATTTGCACCATCCGGACCCGCAAAGGGGCCGATGTTGTCGAAATTCCGATCCCCTGCACCAACTGACCTGTTCGAAATCTTGCCGCAGACCGCAACGCGCCCCCCAATATCCGGTGGGCGCGTTGTTCATTTGGGGCCAGCCATAGCGGGTGTTGCAAGTTATCCACATCAGGATAGGCCACCAAGCAATTGATTCTTGCATGGAAATCGAAAAGAGGGCATTGTTAGTCATTAGAATAGGTCATTCAAGACCCACAACACCTCTAATATGGGGCGTGATCGAAAGGGCAGGTCACATGAAAACGTCAAGCCTCATAAGGGCTGGACTGGTCGGGCTGGTGATGGCCAGTTTGCCGGTTCATACGGCTTTTGCTGAATCCTTGCAGGTCATGAAAGGGTCCGCCTCGGCGCCCTTGGCCGTTCCGATGAACCGCGCCATTGTGGTGGAAAGCGACACGCCCTTTGCAGAGCTGTCGATCGCCAACCCGGGCATTGCGGATATCTCGACCCTGTCAGACAAATCCATTTACATCCTTGGCATCGCGCCGGGCCGTACAACCATGACGCTGCTGTCGCCCGACGGAAAGTTGATTTCGAACGTCGAAATTCACGTGACCCCCGATATCGGTGAATTCAAGGAACGCCTGCAGCAAATCCTGCCGGGCGAGAATATCGAAGTGCGCACAGCCAATGACGGCATCGTTCTTTCGGGCACCGTGTCCTCGGCGGTCAAGCTGGACCGCGCCTTGGATCTGGCCAATCGCTATGCGCCTGACCGCGTGTCAAATCTGATGAGCGTTGGCGGAACCCAGCAGGTCATGCTGAAAGTCCGTTTTGCCGAAATGCAGCGCTCGGTGTCCAAATCGCTGTCCTCGTCTCTGGCGGTGTCGGGCGGCAACAGTGTTGGGGTGCAAGGCGAAACCGGCACATGGCTGGACGGCGACAATGCCATTGGCAATCCCATCACCTCGCCCTCGGGCACCGAAGGGGGTTTTGCCTTGGGTTTCACCGCCGGCTCGCTTGAATTTGCGGTCTTGCTGGAGGCGTTGGAATCCAAAGGTGTCGTGCGCACATTGGCCGAACCAAACCTGACGGCCCTGTCGGGGCAAGAGGCAAAGTTTCTGGCGGGCGGGGAATACCCGATCCCTGTGTCCAATGGCGATGGCACGATTTCCGTCGAATACAAACCCTTCGGCGTCGAGTTGAACTTTACCCCCACCGTGGTGGACGGCGATCTGATTAATCTGGCGATCAACGCGGCCGTCTCGTCGATTGACAACACCACCACCTTGCAGACCGGGGGCGTCACGATCAACGCGTTCAAGCGCCGCGAAACATCGACGACCGTGGAAATGCGCGATGGCGAAAGCTTTGCGATTGCCGGGCTTCTTCAAGATGACTTCCGCGATCTGAACGGTCAGGTTCCCTGGCTGGGTGACATCCCGATCTTGGGAACCTTGTTTCGCAGCGCCGATTACCAGCGCTCGCAATCGGAACTGGTGATCATCGTGACCCCGCATCTTGTCACCCCCACCCGCGGCGAAGCATTGGCCCTGCCCACCGACCGAATTCGTATTCCGTCGGAAAAAGAGCTGTTCTTGTTCGGCCAGACCGCCGGCAAGCAAAAAGGCGGCGCGGGTGAAGTGGCGCGCCAAGACTTTTCGGGCGCTTATGGCTATGTGATGGAGTAACGGCATGACCAGAAACCTCATCAGCTGCGCCGCGGTGGTCAGTCTTTTGTCCCTTGGCGCCTGCACCGACTCTTGGAACAGCTTCAACACCGAGGCGGGGGCCGAAGTTGACGAAGGTGCCTTTGGCGGGCCGACAATGAACAATTCCTTGGTGATGATGGGCGAAATTGACGCAACACAGGCCTTGGCGGGCCGTTTTGCCTCAGAAGTGCCCTCGACCATCACCTTTGCGTTCAACTCTTCGGAAATTACGCCCGAATCCGCTGCGATCCTGTCGCGGCAGGCCAACTGGATCGCGCAGTTCCCCGAAGTGCGTTTCCGCGTTTATGGCCATACCGATCTTGTCGGATCAGATGCCTATAACAAATCCTTGGGTCTGCGCCGCGCCAACGCAGTGGTGTCTTATTTCGCGTCCAAAGGCATTTCGCGTTCGCGTCTGGAAGCGGTTGCATCCTTTGGCGAAACACAGCCCGTGATCAACACCACGGGTCCCGAACAGGCGAACCGGCGCACCGTCACCGAGGTGACCGGCTTTGTCAAAGGCGCGCCCTCGCTGATCAATGGCAAATACATCGAAGTGGTCTGGCGCGAATATGTCGAAGGCGCCACCCGCATTCATCCGCAAAACACGACCGTGAAAACCGAAGTCGACCCAGCGGGTGCTGGCGGCTGACGCCGCCCATAAAGGATTGTTCGGCAAACGCGGCGCCCCCCAAGGGCCCGCGTTTCCTTTTTCCGCCCTTCCTCACGAAAATTCCCAGATTGACGATCTTTTGGCCCCAATCTCGCCAAGTTCTGCGGGCATCTTTGCAAGAATTGGGAACAATCCTCGGATTCTCTGGATCCGGGGCAGCCTGATGTGTCGCCCATCTTGGGGGCACAAAGGCATTTTGAAGGAATGAGCGATGGCGAGTGTTGCAAATCTTCAACCGGAACCGGCACCGATTCTGGCGTGCACGATTTCGCGCGATGTGCAGAACTTTGAACTGCTGATCGACGATATGGAATTGGAGATGGGCGAATCCTGGGGCGATCTGACCTTTGAGGATGCGCAGGATTTCCTAAGTCAAAGCGATGCCCAAGGCCTGATATTTGTGGCCGTGGCGGTGAATGCGCAGGACGAAGGCAATTTTGATCTGATCGGGCAGATCGTCTCGGCGGCCAAGGCGAAATCCATCAAAGTCATTTTGATTGCCGATCAAATCAGCCCGATGGCGTTGCACCAGCTGCTGCGGCTTGGGGCCGATGAATTTGTCCCCTATCCCCTGCCCGAACGCGCCATGCACGAGGCGATTGAACGGGCCAAGGCCCCTGCCCCGGCCCCGGTTGCGGTATCGCCTGCCCAAGCCGCGGTTGCCGCCGCGCCCGACCCTGACCTGTCGGTTCAGGCCCCGCAGTTCAAAGCCAAGGGCGACCGCGACGGTGTGGTTCTGCCTGTGCATGGTCTTGCCGGCGGGGTTGGCGCATCAACCTTTGCCGCCAACCTTGCGTGGGAATTGGCGACTGTCGCCAAAGACAAGGATGCCCCGCGCGTCTGTCTGTTGGATCTTGATCTGCAATATGGCTCTGCGGCCACCTATCTGGACCTGCCGCGCAAGGAAACCGTGTTCGAACTTCTGTCCGATACCGCCAATGCCGACAGCGACCAATTGCTGCGCGCGATGTTGACCTTCAACGACAAACTTCATGTTCTGACCGCGCCGTCAGACATGCTGCCGCTCGACATCGTCTCGCCCGATGACATTGGGCGCATCATCGATATGGCGCGCGCAAATTTTGACTATGTCGTGATCGACATGCCCAAAACCATCGTCTCGTGGACGGAAACCGTCTTGACCCGCGCCCATGTCTATTTCGCGTTGATCGAACTCGATCTGCGATCGGCGCAGAATGTGCTGCGGCTTGTCCGCGCCCTGAAGGCCGAGGCCCTGCCGCACGACAAACTGCGCTTCGTGCTGAACCGCGCCCCCCGCTTTACCGACCTTGCTGCCAAGGGTCGCGTCAAGCGTATGGCGGAAAGTCTGGACATCGCCATCGAGGTTTCTTTGCCCGATGGCGGCGATCAAGTTACCCAAGCCAACGATCATGGTCTGCCCATGGCCGAACAGGCCTCCAAAAACCCGCTGCGCAAAGAACTGCAAAAGCTCGCCAAATCGCTGTTTGACCTGAACAAGGTCGCTGAGACCGGCAAGCGCTGAAGACCTAATTTTCCTGGGGGATAGCATGTTTTCTCGATTCAAGAAGCCCGAGCCTGCCACGCCGGGCCAAAAGCCAGCCCAAATCACCACGGCAGTGGCCGCCGGGCCAGCCGCGGCAAAACCGGCCGTTGTGGTGCGGCCCGCCGCGCCGCCTGCCCGTCCGCCGGCCGAGGCAGCGGTTGCTGACAAGGAAAAAAAGCGCAAAGACAGAATCGCCGAACTGAAAGGCGAATTGCACAAGCGTCTTTTGGACAATCTCAACCTTGCCGCGCTGGAAACCGCCTCTGAGGCGAACCTGAAATCTGAAATCGCCGCTATTTCAACCGAAGCGCTCGAAGAATTGCAGGCCAACCTGAACCGCGAGGATCGGGCACAGCTGTTTCAGGAACTTTACGACGAGGTGATGGGCCTTGGCCCCTTGGAACCCCTTTTGAAGGACGAGACGGTCAACGATATTCTGGTCAACGGCCCCAACCGCATTTTTGTGGAACGCGGCGGAAAACTGACCCTGACCGACATCACCTTCAAGGACGAACGTCACCTTCTGCGGATCATCGACAAGATCGTATCGGCCGTCGGCCGCCGCGTTGACGAAAGCAACCCCTATTGCGACGCGCGTCTGGCGGATGGGTCACGTTTCAACTGCATGGTTCCGCCCGTTGCCGTGGACGGATCTTTGGTGTCGATCCGGAAATTCAAGAAAGACAAACTGGGGGTCAATGACCTGGTGCGCTTTGGGGCCTTTACCGAAGAAATGGCCCTGTATCTTCAGGCCGCCGTGTCCTGCCGTCTGAATGTCATCGTCTCGGGCGGTACAGGTTCGGGCAAAACCACCACGTTGAACGCCCTGTCGTCGTTCATCGATGATGCCGAACGGGTGTTGACCATCGAAGACACGGCCGAACTTCAGCTGCAGCAGGTTCACGTCGGCCGCATGGAAAGCCGCCCACCCAACGTCGAAGGCAAAGGGGCCGTGACCCAGCGTGATTGTCTGCGCAACGCCCTGCGGATGCGCCCAGACCGCATCATCGTGGGGGAAACCCGCGGCGAAGAGGTGATCGACATGCTGCAGGCCATGAACACTGGCCACGACGGTTCGATGACCACGATCCACGCCAACAACCCGCGCGATGGGATCTCGCGCCTTGAAAACATGGTGGCCATGGCCGGTATCGAAATGCCGCTGAAGGCCGTCCGCAGCCAGATTTCGTCGGCTGTGAACCTGATCGTGCAAGCCTCGCGTTTGCAAGACGGATCCCGCCGCATGGTCTCGATCACGGAAATCACTGGGATGGAGGGCGAGGTGATCTCGATGCAAGAGGTGTTCCGTTACGAACGTCTGGGGGTGGAACCCAACGGCAAGATCATCGGCCGGTTCAACGCAACGGGCGTGCGGTCGTATTATTCCGAACGGTTCCGTCAATGGGGCTTTGATCTGCCTGCTTCCATCTATGAACCCATCGTTTAAGGGCCCATCATGCAAATTTCCGCCGCACCGCTGATCTATATCCTGATCTTCGTCGCCGTGATCGCCCTTGTCGAAGGGCTGTATCTGACGATTTTCGGCAAATCGATCAGCCTGAACAACCGCATGAGCCGCCGTCTGGCGCTGCTGGAAAAAAACCACAACCGCGAGGCGGTTTTGGAACAGCTGCGCAAAGAGATGGGGCAGCACATGAATGCCCGCGGAATTCCGCTGTATTCTCTGCTCGCCACAAAAGCGCAAAAGGCCAATATCGCCTTTTCGCCGCAGCAGCTTTTGATGATCATGGTGGGGGTTTGCGTCTTTGCCTATCTGGGCCTGACCATCGGCACCTCGGCCGCAACCCCGGTGCGCATCGTGCTGGCAATCGGCATGGGCATTGGCGGTGTCTACATGTGGGTCAACAAAAAAGCCAAGAAGCGGATGGAGATGCTGGACGAACAGCTTCCTGACGCGGTTGAACTTATGGTGCGGTCGCTGCGCGTGGGCCATCCATTTTCGGCCTCTATCGGGATCGTGTCCAAAGAAGTTCCCGATCCTTTGGGCTCTGAATTTGGCATGATCGCCGACGAAGCCGCCTATGGCCGCGATGTCGCCGAAAGCCTGAAAGCCTTTGCCGAGCGGGTAGACAGTCAGGATTTGCGCTTTTTGGCGGTGGCTGTGACCATTCAGCAAACCTCGGGCGGCAACCTGGCAGAGATCTTGGAAGGCCTGTCCAAGGTGATCCGTGCGCGCTTCAAACTGTTCCGCCGCGTCAAGGCCATCACCGCCGAAGCCAAATGGTCTGGCATGTTCCTGTCAGCCTTCCCGATTGGCGCGTTGGTGATGATCATGCTGGTGCAGCCCACCTATTTTGACGACGTCAAGGAAACGGCGGCCTTCATTCCGGCCGCTCTGATCGTGGCGGCGTTCCTCGTGATCAACGTGATCTTCATGAAGATGATGGTCAACATCAAGGTATAGGGTCAAGATCATGGATATCCTGAACAACATCAATGCCTTGATCGTCGCCAAATTCGGCCCGGTCGGCCCGCTTTTGCTGCTGGGTTTTCTGGGCGTGGTGATGATCCTGCTGGTTCTGCCCAGCTTGCTGAAAAAACAGGCCGAACCCTTTGACAAGGTCAAGGCGCTGCGCCAACGGACGGCCGAAAAGGATAATGTCCTGCCCGCCGCGCTGCGCCGGGCCGACAAGAACGACAAGCTGGAAAAATACGCCCATTTCCTGGAGCCCCAGGACGTTGAAACCATGACGGCCTCGCGGCTAAAGCTGTTGCGCGCAGGCTACAGCGCCAAGAATGCCGTGCGCATGTTCCACTTTGCGCAGCTGGCCCTTGGCTTGGGCCTACTGGCCTTGGGCATGCTTTATGCCTTCATCATGTCCGCCACCCAAGAGGTTTCGACCCAATTCCTGATCATGGTCACGGTCGGACCGGGGGCTGCGGGATATTACCTGCCGCAGTACTGGGTGCAGCGCCGACTGCAGGCCCGTCAGGCCGAAATCGTTGCAGGTTTTCCCGATGCGCTTGACCTGATGCTGGTCTGCGTCGAGGCGGGCCAATCGCTGGATCAATCCATCAACCGCGTCGCCAAGGAAAGCCGCGCCGGCTATCCTGCCCTCGCCGACGAATTCGACATGGTCGCCAACGAGGTGAAGGCCGGCAAGGAACGTGCGCAAGTGCTCAAAGACATGTCCGAACGCGTCGGCATCTCGGATGTGTCGTCGTTTGTGACCACGCTGGTCCAATCGGCCACCTATGGCACCTCGATCGCCGATGCCTTGCGCGTCTATTCGGCCGAAATGCGCGATAAACGCGTCATGCGCGCCGAAGAGAAGGCAAATACCTTGCCCACGAAGCTGACCTTGGGCACTATGTTGTTCACATTGCCGCCGCTTCTGATCATTCTGATCGGGCCGTCAATCTACGGTGTGGTGCAACATCTTGGTGGAGGGGGCTAAGCCCTACGTGCGGTTCAAATCGGTTGCTTTTTGCCTGTCTTTGGGCCTTGTGTCCGCCTGTGGGCCCACCGGCGGACTTGGCCATTCTGGCCTGTCCAATCCGCAAAACGCCCCGCCCGCTGCCGATGGACGCCGTGATGCTCAGGATGGACTTGAGGTCGGTCATCGGCTGATGGCCGCTGGCGAATACGAACTCGCGCTCAAGGCCTATTTGCGCGCCGCCTCTGAACAGGGGATCAACGCCGATGTTCTGTCGGCCATCGGATCGGCCGATCTGAAGCTGGAGCGTTTGGGTCAGGCCGAACAGGTGCTGCGCCGTGCCTTGGAAATCGAACCCAATTTTGTGCCGGCCCTCAACAATCTGGGCGTTGTGCTGATGGAACAGGGCAAATATGGCGAGGCCAAGCTGATCTTTCAGCAAGCTTTTGCCTTGGACAGTGGCGAAACTGACTCCATTCGTGAAAATCTGCGACTGGCTATCGCCCGGCTGGAAGCGCCGGTGTATGGTGATCCCGAACAACCAGAAGAACCGGTGTTTCAATTGCTGCGGCAGGACGAAGGCGAAAGCGTGGTCCTGACGGAACTTTAGGGACAACCGGTCATCACAGGCAAATCAGTCAGGACAGGCATCATGCGCCCTTCCCTTATGTTGATCACAGCCCTTTCGGGCATGGTATTCATGTCCGCCTGCGGCAATAATGATGCCGCCGTGCAAGAGGCGCTCAAAGATGTCAATGTCATCGATGAAAGCAATCTGAACGATCTGATGTTGACCGTCGGCGATCCCGAAGAGGCCGTGTCCTATTTCGCGGGCGCCTCGCAGCAAAACCCCGAACGGATTGATCTGAAGCGCGGTCTGGCCAAATCCTTGGTGCGCGCGGGAAAGACCAACGAAGCCATCGGTGTCTGGCGCGAGGTTCTTGCCTCCCCCGAGGCGACGAATGACGACAGGGTGTCGCTGGCCGCCGCCTTGATCCGCAACAATGACTGGACAGCCGCCGCAGCCGAATTGAACCAAGTTCCCCCGACGTTTGAAACCTTTGAACGCTATCGGCTTGAGGCGATGGTGGCCGACAGCAACAAGGATTGGAAGAAGGCCGACAGCTTTTACGAGGTCGCTAGCGGGCTGACCACCAAACCTGCCGGCGTGCTGAACAACTGGGGGTTTTCCAAGTTGACACGGGGCGATGCCAAAGGGGCGGAAAAGCTGTTCATCGAGGCGCTGACCTATGACGGCACTCTGTTCACCGCCAAGAACAACCTCGTGCTCGCCCGCGCGACGCAAGGCAAATACGAATTGCCCGTCGTCGACATGACCCAGACCGAACGGGCAGAACTGCTGTACACCATGGCGTTGGCCGCGATCAAGAAAGGCGACACCTCGGTTGGAAAGCGGCTTTTGCAAGAGGCGATTGACACCCATCCGCAATACTTCGAGGCCGCCTCGCGCAGCCTTGCCGCGCTTGAGGGGTAAACCGTGGCCCCGTCAACCGTTGCCGTCTTCCTGCCCTTTGTCCTTGCCATCGGCGTCTGGGTGTCCTGGTCGGACATGAAATTCATGAAAATCCCCAACAAGGCCGTCATGGCGCTGTTGGCTGTCTGGCTGGTGGTTGGGCTGATTGCCGTGCTGCTGACGCCGCTGCCGATCAAGGCTTGGGCCTTTGGCTGGGCTTTGGCGGCGATTGTCTTGGCGGTCGGATTTGTGGCCAATGCGGCAGGGTTGGTGGGGGCGGGCGATGCCAAATTCGCCGCCGCCATGGCCCCGTTCTTCGTGGGGGGCAATCTGCGCGCCATCTTGGCCCTCTATGCCGCTTGCCTTTTGGGCGCCTTTGCGGCCCACCGTCTGGCCCGCGCGCTGCCCGCGTTTCGGCGCGCCTCGGCGGATTGGGCGAGTTGGACCAACAAGGATTTTCCCATGGGCCTTGCCCTTGCCGGGACATTGATCTTTTATCTTTTCGCCCAATTCCTGCCAGTTTTGTAAGGCATCCTTCCCCCCATGCCCGATCCGCAGCCCCGCTGCGGCAGGTTTGCACAGGTGGGACCGTCGATGAACATGCAACCAACTCTGGGGGTCACGCCTCCTCCCCTGCCCCGCTCTTTGGCCGAGACGGGGATCAACATCGTCATGTTGCGCGATATCTTGTTGAAAACCATGTTCCGCACCAATCAGGATCTGGTTTCAAAACTGTCCAAATCCATCTGCCTTCCGGTGCAGTTGACGCAGGAACTGGTGGATATGGCCCGCACGCAGCGCCTGCTGGAAGCCACCGGAACCCTTCATGCCACCTCGGGCAACGAGATGGGGTATCAACTGACAGATGCCGGAAAAGCCCGCGCGCAAGATGCGCTGTCGCAATCAGAATACTACGGCGCGGTTCCTGTTCCGATGGATGCCTATGCACAGCAGATGAAACGCCAGTCGGTGCGCAACCTGAAACTCACCCGCGAGGAATTGATGCGCGGCATGGGCCATCTGATCTTGCCGCCTGATTTGATCGGCAACCTTGGGCCCGCCGTGACCTCGGGCCGTTCCATCTTGATGTACGGGCCGCCTGGAAACGGAAAATCCAGCATTTCCAATGGTATCCGCGCGGCCTTGGGCGACAAGATCTATATCCCCCGCGCGATTGAATATTCCGGGCAGGTGATTTCTGTCTACGATCCGATCGTGCACACCGCGGCCACCGACCAAGCCGACGATCCCACGGCGATCCGCCGCTCGGGCAATCGGTATGATGGTCGCTATGTCTATTGCGACCGGCCAGCCGTGATCACCGGCGGGGAATTGACGCTGGATATGCTTGATCTGAAATACAACCCCGTGGCGCGAACCTATCAGGCCCCGCTGCAATTGAAATCGTCCGGCGGCATCTTCATCGTCGATGACTTGGGACGTCAGTCCGAGCCGCCGCAAAAACTGGTCAACCGCTGGATCGTTCCTTTGGAAGAATCCCGCGACATTCTGGCCCTGCAATCGGGCGAAAAGTTCACCGTTCCCTTCGATACCCTTGTGATTTTCTCGACCAACTTTCACCCGAACGAGATTTTTGACGGCGCGGCCCTGCGCCGGATCTTCTTCAAGATCAAGGTCGACGGCCCAAACCAGGAAAATTTCCTGAAGATTTTCGCCATGATCGCCCGCAAAAAGCAGATGCCCCTGAACGAAGAGGCGCTGATCTATATGCTCAAAACCAAATATCCCACGATCAACAACACCTTTGCCAACTATCAGCCGGTCTTTCTGATCGACCAGATGATTTCGATCTGCAATTTCGAAGGTATTCCCTATCAGATGACGCCAGAGTTGATTGACCGCGCCTGGGGCAACATGTTCGTGCGTGACGAAAGCATCGCAAAGTAGGCGCGCCGTCGTCCCGCCCCCGTCAGGCGGAGAACAGGCGCAGCCCGTCTTCACTGATCAGCACATCCAACCGCTGATCGGTGGCCTCGATCGGCACGGCCTCCACCTCTTGGGCGGCAAAGGCAAAGCCGACGGCCAGCGTCGGGCGCTTGGCGCGCAGCGCCTCCAGCGTGCGGTCATAAAACCCCCCGCCATAGCCCAATCGAAAGCCGCGCCCATCAAAGGCCAGCAAGGGCACGATCACGATCAAAGGCGCCACCCAAGTGCCGTCGGCCGGGATCAGCGCCCCAAAGGCGCCCGGTACCATCTCGGCCTCGGGTGTCCACTGGCGAAACTTCAAGGCCTGACCCGCCCCCAAGATCACCGGCACCCCAACCGGGCCAAGATGCGCGGCCATGGCCGGCAAAGGGCTGATCTCGGTACGCATGGGCATATAGCCCGCCAAGGGCTTTCCTGAATGCTGCGCCAGATAATCTGCTAATATTTCCGCGGCTTGGCCCTGACCTTGGGCAAAGGCCTGTTTGCGGCGCGCAAAGGCCGCCTGCCGCGCTTGCGCCTTGATCGATGCCAGATCGCTCATAGCAACATCACCGTCGCAAGGCCCAGAAAGGCGAAAAATCCCATCACGTCGGTCAGCGTCGTCACAAAAGTTCCCGAGGCAAGTGCCGGGTCCAGCCCAAACCGTTCCAGCGTCAGCGGCACCAAAACTCCGCCCAAGGCCGCCACGATCTGATTGACGATCATGGCGATGCCCAGCACCAGACCCAGCCAGATGTTCCAGAACAACAACCCACCCGCACCGCCCAGAATAAGCGCCAGCCCGACCCCGTTCAGAACCCCCGCCCCCAGTTCGCGCAGCACAACCCGCCGCGCGTTGGACGATGTCAAATCCCGCGTGGCCAAGGCCCGAACCGACACGGTCAAGGACTGCGTACCCGCGATCCCCCCGGTAGAGGCGACGATGGGCATCAACGAGGCGAGTGCAACAACGGCGGTGATTGTGCTTTCAAACTGCGTGATCACCAGCGCCGACAGGCTGGCCGTGAACAGGTTCACCACCAGCCAGGGAAGGCGCTGCTTGGCGGTCTCCAGCGCGCCGTCGGAAATAGAGCTTTCCTCGCCCACGCCGGCCAGCAGCAGCATGTCTTCCTCATGCTCTTCGTCCAGCACGTTCATGGCGTCGTCAATGTTGATGACCCCCACCAAACGCCCATCCGAATCCACCACGGGGCAGGAAATCAGGTGATATTGATTAAAGACATAGGCCACATCGCCTTCGGCATCGGCCGCGTCGATGGTGCGAAAGCTGTCTTCGACGATGTCGCGCAACCGCACGTCGCGCCGCGACGACAACACCCGGCCCAGCGTGACATAGCCGGTCGGCTTCATGCGCGGATCCGTCAGGATGACATGATAGAACTGATCGGGCAGAACTTGCGCCTCGCGCAAAAAATCGATCGCTTCGCCCACCGTCCAATGTTCGGGGGCGATGACCACCTCGCGCTGCATCAAACGCCCGGCCGACCCTTCGGGATAGGACAGCGCCTGTTCCACCGCCATCCGGTCGACCATTTCCAGCGCGTCCAGGATCTTTTCCTGACCCTCGGCGTCCAGATCTTCAAGGATGTCCACCACATCGTCGGTGTCAAGTTCGCGCATCGCCTCGGCCACGACAGAGTCGGGCAAGGAGTCGATCACTTCTTCGCGGATGGATTCGTCGATTTCCGACAGGATCTCGCCGTCAATCTCGCCTGACCACAAACGCAAAAGCGTGGCCCGTTCGCTGGGGGCGATCTGTTCCAGAAGGTCGGCAATATCCGCGGCGTGCAGCGGGTCCAGCAGGGCGGTGATCCGGGAAATATCCTGCGCCTGAACAGCCTCAAGGATGGCCGACACGCGGGGTGCGTCCAACTCTTCTTCGTCCATCCGGCCCAGATCTTCTGCCATGTGCCCCCTCAGTCTACCCCATCCTTAGCGAAAGCTGTTTCAAGGAAACAGAGGCAAGTCAGAAATTTATCCCAAAGTCAGAATTCTTTAGTCTATAGAGGCGCGTGAGTGAGGAATTCCATGTCGGATATGCTGTTAGGCCAAGTGCTGTCTTTTGACGCTGATCCGTTTGAACACGGTATCGGCGCCGCACGGCACATCAGGCAGGGGGCTGTTCTGGTGGATCAGGGCCGCATTCTTGCCGTGGGCGAGGCGCAGGATCTGCGCCGCGATCATCCGGGCGCCCGCGTGTCCGATTATGGTCAGCATCTGATTTCAGCAGGCTTTGTCGATGCCCATGCCCATTATCCGCAAACGGCAATCATCGCCTCGTGGGGCAAACGCCTGATCGACTGGTTGAATGAGTATACTTTTCCTGAAGAACAGCGTTTTGCCGATCCGGCCTATGCGGCCCAGATCGCCGCCCGCTATCTTGATCTGACGTTGGCCAATGGCACCACATCGATGTGCAGCTATTGCACTGTCCATCCCGCCAGCGTGACCGCCTTTTTCACCGCCGCCGCACAACGCAATCAACGGGTCTGGGCCGGAAAGACCTGCATGGACCGAAACGCGCCCGAGGGGCTGCGCGATACCGCCCAATCCGCCTATGATGACAGCCGGGCCCTTTTGTCCACCTGGCACGGGACGGGCCGCGCCTCGTATGTCATCACCCCGCGCTTTTCGCCCACCTCCACGCCCGAACAGCTGTCGGCCATGGGCGCGCTTTGGGGGGAAAACCCGTCGTGTCTGATGCAAACCCATCTGTCCGAACAAACCGATGAAATTGCTTGGGTCAAATCCTTGTTTCCAACCGCCCGCGACTATCTGGATACCTACGAATCCCATGGTCTGCTTCGGCCCGGCGGTCTTTACGGTCATGCCATTTGGCTGGAAGACCGCGAAAAACACCGCCTGGCCGAAATGGATGCCAGCCTGATCCACTGCCCCACCTCGAACACCTTTATCGGCTCTGGACTGTTTGACATGGACGGTCTGAAATCCGCCGGCTTTCGGGTGGGATTGGCCACCGACACAGGGGGCGGGTCCTCATTTTCGATGCTGCGCACCATGGCCGCCGCCTATGAAATCGGCCAACTGCGCGGCCGCGCCCTGCACCCGGCAGAACTGTGGTGGCTGGCGACAGCCGGTTCGGCCGACAGCCTGCACGCGGGCGACAGGATCGGCAACATCGCCAAACGGATGGAGGCAGACCTTGTGGTGGTCGATCTTGCCTCAACCCCCGCCATCGCGCAAGCCGCCGCCCGCGCCGAGGATATCTGGCAAGCCCTGTTTCCCACGATCATGATGGGCGACGACCGCGCGACCCATGCAGTCTGGGTCGCGGGCAGACAGGTGCTGTAACGCGCTTTGCCGATTGTATCTTTGGTGTCAGATCTGCTTTTCAGGCATCTGCACCCGCAGGCCATCCAGCGCCGCGCTGACTTTGATCTGGCAGGTCAGACGTGACCGCTTCGGATCCGGATTCCAAGCGAAATCCAGCATGTCTTCTTCCATCGATTCCTTCTTGGGAAGACGGTCCACCCAGGTTGGATCGACATAGACATGGCAGGTCGAACAGGCGCAGGCCCCGCCGCAATCCGCTTCGATCCCCGGAATTCCGTTGTCGCGCGCACCTTCCATCACGGTCAGGCCATTGGCGACCTCGACCACATGCTCTTTGCCCGAATGTTCGACGTAAGTGATCTTGGCCATGTCCGCCCTTTGATGTTGATGCGATTTTGACCTGCATATGCCACTTTAGGCGGCTTTTCCAGTGCCCAAAACCTTGCCGTCCGATGACAAATGTTCTATCTTTGTTCTCATGATACCTCTCATCCCCAACTGGCAGGCCACCACCCCGCGCCCCGGACAATGGCCGCGCCCCCCCGCCGCCCTTCCGGCCGCCCGACTGGTCGAACCTTCGGATGGCGCGCGGGTTTGTGTGGCGGGGCTTGTGCTGGTCCGCCAGCGCCCCGGCACCGCCAAGGGCGTCATCTTTGTGACGCTGGAGGATGAGACAGGCGTGGCCAATGTCGTTGTCTGGGCCAAGACCTATGAACGCTTTCGCCGTGCGGTGATTTCGGGGCGGCTGTTGCGCGTCACAGGCCGTTTGCAGCGCCAATCGGGCGTTGTCCATGTCGTGGCCGAGATGATCGAAGATCTCTCGCCGCTGCTGGATCGGCTTTTGCTGCCAGATTTCCGCACCGAACTTGCGCGGGCGGGCGACCAGCCTTAGGCTGGCACGCAGTGATATATATAGGTGATCCATGTTTAAACGACACATCTCGCAGGCGCTTATTTTGGCGCTGTGCCTGATGGCTTCGTTTGCCAAGGCCGACGGCGACATTCCCTTTACCGCCAAAACAAGCCTTTGGAACGAAACCGTCAGCACCCTTGACGATGACGCCAAGGCCCTGATCACCGCGCCGTTCAAGTCGCCGCGAAAGACTGCGACCGCCCTTGCGGGGATCGGTGTTTTGGTGCTGCTCGACAAGCCCCTGACGCGCGTTTACCAGAACACGGTCGAAGAGGCGTTTGACGGATTTGCCCTGCCAAATCTGCCTTGGGAGAAAAAGCTGACAGAGCTTGGCCTTGCCTCTGAAGATGTCTGGATGCTATCCGGCATTGCAGGATCTTACGCCTATGGTGCGATTACCGGGGACGAGCGGTCCAAACGTGCGGCCGTCTTGTCGTCCAAGGCTTTGGCCTATTCCTTTGTCACCTCGCAGCTGGTCTTGAAAACGGTCTTTGCACGCAAACGCCCCTGCCCGGATCTGGACGTGCCCAATTGTGCCGACGGTACCTTTACCGACGATCCGCTTGATTTTGGCAACTTTCACGGCGTCACGGTCGCACCCGATGCTTATGGCACGTCAATGCCTTCGTACCACTTCACGCAGTACTTTGCCGTCGCACGCGTTTATTCCGGTCTTTATGGCGACAGTTGGGTGCCCTATGGCGCGGCGTCCCTTTTGGCGGTCTCCAACATTCGGGGCCACCGACATTGGGTGTCAGACATGGTGGCCGGCACAGCCTTGGGCATCGGAATCGGAGAAATCGTTTTGCGCAATTCTGACGCCTACCGCGCCCGATCCCTGACAGCCGCCCCCCTTGTCACCCAAAATGGCACTGGCTTAAGCTTTGAGATGACATTCTAAGCCTTGCTTGTGCTTTGCGGCCCGCGCCAAATTGGGCTAGGGTGGGCCAAATCGGGCACAGACCCGGCGGCAGACAGGATATCATGATCAGACCCCTTCTTTCCATCGTGCTGGTGATTGGCCTCGCGGCCTGCGGCCCGGTGGGAACAAAACCGCCGGAGCGCGCCAATCTGGGCGCGGAAATCGTGGAATGGACCCCCAGCACAGAACCAGACCCAAAGCCCGGCGAATGCTGGGCGTCAGATGTCACTCCGGCGATCATTGAAACCATCACCGAACAAAAGATCGTCTCTCCCGAGCTGCGCGACGCAGCCGGCACCCTGATCGCGCCCGCAACTTACAGCACAACAACGCGCCAGAACATGGTGCAGGACCGCACCGAAATCTGGTTTCGCGCGCCCTGCCCGGATCTTCAAACCGCCGAGTTCCTGACAACCTTGCAGCGCGCCTTGAAGGCGCGGGGATATTTCCTTTTGCCCCTGACCGGCGTGATGGATCCCGCGACACGTCAGGCACTGCGCCGGTTTCAGGCCGAACGCGGGCTGGACAGCCCCATCCTGTCTTTGGCGGCCGCCAAGGAATTGGGCCTGATCAGCACCGCCTTGGAAGACCTGTGACAGATCTGGCCGCCGCTCAGGCGCGCTACAGCGCGCTGGTTGCCGCCGCTTGGGCCAAGGGCGCGCCCGATGGGGCCCATGATCTGGGTCATCTGGCACGGGTGTGGTCCAATGCGCGCGCCATCGCCCGCACCGAAGGCGGCGATCTGCCCATCCTTCTGGCCGCCGCCTATTTCCATGACTACGTCAACCTGCCAAAATCCGATCCCAACCGCGATCATGCCTCTCGGCTGTCGGCCGCCGCCGCCCGGCCCCTTCTTTTGGCCGAAGGTTGGTCACCAGACCGGATTGACGCGGCCGCCCATGCCATTGAAGCGCACAGCTTTTCCGCCAAAATTCCGGCCCGCACGCTTGAGGCGAAGATCCTGCAAGACGCCGATCGGCTCGAAGCTTTGGGGGCCATCGGCATCGCGCGCTGCTTTGCCGTCACGGGGCAATTGGGCGGCGCATTGTTTGATCAGACCGATCCCATGGCGCTGAACCGCCCGCTTGATGACCGCGCCTTTGCCTTGGACCATTTCGAAACCAAACTGCTGCGCCTGCCCGACATCATGCAAACCGCCACGGGCCGCGCCATGGCAGAAGAGCGGGCGGATTGGATGATGTCCTTCCGCACCAGACTTCTGGCCGAAATCGGGGCTTGACCGGTTCAACTGCGGTCAGGATCTGGCCCTGTATGGGTCGCAGACCGCCTAAGCGATCAGCGCTTTGACCAGGGCCATGAAATCTTCGCCGCGCTTTTCAAAGTTCGGATACTGGTCAAAACTCGCCGCCGCCGGGGCCAGCAACACCACCTCGCCCGCCACGGCCTCTTCGGCCGCGCGGGCCACCGCCTGCGCCATCGTCTCGCAAATCTCATGCGGGGTGTCGCCGATCTGCAGCGCAAAGTCCCGCGCGGAATGGCCGATCAGATAGGCCTTCACAACCGATCCCAACATCGGCTGAAGCGCGGCAATGCCCCCGTCCTTGCCCATTCCGCCCGCGATCCAGCGGATCTTGGCAAAGGCCTGCAGGGCTTTGGCCGCCGAATCCACATTCGTGGCCTTGCTGTCGTTGACGAACCGAACCCCGCCGCGCTCTCCCACCAGTTGGCTGCGATGCGGCAAACCGGCAAAACTGTCCAGCGCCCCTTCGATCATCTTGGGCGCAATACCCAGCGCCCGGCAAGCCGCATAGGCCGCGCAGGCGTTTTGGTGGTTATGGGCCCCCGGCAGCCCCGTCATCGCCCTCAGATCAATCGAGGCCATCTGCCGCCCCTTGCGCCATTCCGACAAAAACCCCTTGCGGGCAAAGACCGACCAGCCAAACTGATCCAGCTTTTGCCCCGAAGAAATACGGATCACCCGGTCGTCCATCGGGCCCTCGCCCAGCTGATTGGCCAAAAACTGGCCCTCTGCCTCGTCAACGCCAATCACGGCGCGGTCTGGCCCCCCTTCGGCAAACAACCGGCGTTTGGCCGCGAAATATCCGCCCATGCCGCTGTGCCTGTCCAGATGATCGGGCGACAGGTTGGTAAAAACTGCCACATCCGGGGTCAGATGGCGGGCCAGTTCGGTTTGATAGGACGACAGTTCCAGCACCACCACTTCACCGTCTTGCGCCGGCTCGATCGCCAAGACCCCCGTGCCAATATTGCCGGCCATCTGTGTCGGGCGGCCGGCCACCTCAAGGATATGGTGAATCAGCGCGGTCGTCGTCGATTTGCCGTTCGACCCCGTCACGCAAACAACCTTTGGCGTGATCTCATAGTCGTCCCAGTCTTGCGTCGCAAAAGATCTGAAAAACAACCCGATGTCATTGTCCACCGGCACGCCCAGTTCCATCGCGCGGGCGATCACCTTGTGCGGCGCGGGATACAAATGCGAAATCCCCGGCGATGTCACCAGCAGCGCCGCCCCTTCCAGCGCCGTCTGCCGCGTCAGGTCGGTGCAGGTGAACCCCTCGGCTTCGGCCTTGCTTCGCGCTTCGGGGCTGTCATCCCACAGCAATACCTCTGCCTGCCCCGCCACCAGCGCGCGGGCCGTGGCCAAGCCAGATCTGCCCAGGCCCAGCACGGCAACCTTTTGTCCTGCGTAACCTTGAACCGGAATCATGGGGGGCCTCCTAAGCTGTGGATCCGGCCCGGGCGGGCCAGATGCCGTTGCACAGCACCTATGTGCAAATCGGGAAAAGCGAAAGAGGGCGCGGGTGATTTGCCCGCGCCATGCCACCCGGAAAGACCTGAAAGGTCCCTACCAGCCCACAGGCTGCCGGGCCCGGAAAAAGCCGCCCGTCGGCCCATCATCGGGCAATAGCGCCAGCCAGATCGGCGTGTCGGCCCCCTGCGCCGGGCTCAGCGGTGCCGAAGGCCCACCCATGCGCGTGTTCACCCATCCCGGATCGCAGGCGTTGATCTTGACCCCGTCGGGAAGATCGCGCACCAAGGCCCGCGTCAGGGCGTTCAGGCTGGCTTTGGCCACGCCATAGGCCCCCGGCCCGCCCAATCCTTCGGCATGCGAGCCCCACCCCGAAGAGATGTTCACAACCCGACCCCACCCAGTTTGCCGCCAGTGCGGCAGGTGCATCCGGATCAGATCCAAAGGCGCAGAAACCATCACTTCCATCGCCTGATCGAAATCCGATTTCGCGGAAAGCAACGAGATATCGGTCAACACCCCGGCATTATTGACCAAAATGTCAAAACCGCCCGCCTGCGTGATGGCGTCAAAAGACGTGTCGGCTTCTGTCAGATCAATCCGCACAAAGGAAACGCCCAGTTCAAAGGCCGCGCGCCGCCCCTCTTCCTCGCTGCGCGCACCAATCGTCACGGCGCAGCCCTTGTCTTTCAAACCGGCCGCAATCGCCCGGCCAATCCCGCGATTGCCCCCGGTGATCAGGGCACTCGGCCTCAGCGGGCGGGCCGACATCAGCGCACCTTCAGCGTTGCAAGACCGATCATCGCCAGGATCAAAGAGATGATCCAGAACCGGATCACGATCTGCGGCTCTGACCAGCCCTTCTTTTCGAAATGGTGGTGAATGGGGGCCATCAGGAACACCCGCTTGCCGGTTCGCTTGTAGTAAAGGACCTGAATGATCACCGACAAGGTTTCCACCACAAACAACCCGCCCACGATGGCCAGAACGATTTCATGCTTGGTGCACACGGCAATCGCACCCAGTGCGCCTCCCAAGGCCAAAGACCCGGTATCGCCCATGAACACTGCTGCGGGCGGGGCGTTGTACCACAAAAACCCCAATCCCGCGCCAAACAGGGCCGCCGAAAAGACCAACAACTCGCCGGTTCCGGGAACGAAATGCACCCCAAGATATTCCGAAAAGTTGAAATTGCCGACCACATAGGCAATCACACCCAAGGTTGCCCCCGCCACCATGACCGGCATGATCGCCAGCCCATCCAACCCATCGGTGAAGTTCACCGAATTGGCCGCGCCCACGATTACCAGCATTCCGAAGGGAATATAGAAATATCCAAGGTTGATCAGCGCATCCTTGAAGAACGGCACGGCCAGTTGCCCGGTCAACGCCGCCGGATGAAAACTCGCCGCCGCATAAGACGCCAAGGCCGCGATCACCAGACCGATTGCCATCCGCACCCGGCCGGAAACCCCCTTGGTGTTCTGCTTTGTCACCTTGGCATAATCATCGGCAAATCCGATGATCCCGAAGGCCAGCGTGACCAGCACCACAATCCAGACATAGACATTGTCCAACCGCGCCCACATCAAGGTGGACACCATCAAGGCCGACAAGATCAACAACCCGCCCATCGTTGGAGTACCGGCCTTGGCCAGATGGCTTTGCGGGCCATCATCGCGAATGGGCTGGCCCTTGCCTTGCCGGCGGCGCAGCAGGTCGATCAAGGGACGTCCGAACATGAATCCAAAGATCAGCGCGGTGGCAAAGGCCATCCCCGCCCGAAAGGTGATATAGCGAAACAGGTTAAAGATGTCCCCGCCATCGGAGAACTCTGTCAGCCAGTAAAACATCTACCCGTCCCTTCCGCCTGTGACCGGTTACATCCGGCCTAGTTTTCTGAAAGCCTCAACCACAAGACTGACTTTTATCCCCTTGGAGCCTTTGACCAGCACCACGTCGCCTGCATCTATCAGGCTGCGGGCCCCCGCCGCAAGTTCCTGCGCATCGGCCACCCAATGGCCCCGCTGCCGCGCGGGCAGCGCGTCGTACAAAACGCGCATTCGGTGCCCGACGCAATGCACGACAGACACCGCCTCAAGCCCCGGATGGCGCGCAATATCGCGGTGCAACCCCAATTCGGTCGGCCCCAATTCCAACATGTCCCCCAGCACCGCAATGCGCCGCCCTCGGGCCAGCCGCCCGACACCTTCTTGCACCGGGGCCCCAATCAGCATGTCCAGCGCCGCCGCCATCGAGGCGGGATTGGCATTGAACGCATCGTCGATCAGATCGAACTGGGTCTCTTCGACCGCGTCCAGCAAGATCGGCTCGCGCAGGCCGCGCCCGGCCGGCGGTGCCCAGCGGCCCAAATCGCCCGCCGCAATGGCCGGATCCAGACCCAGCGCATCGGCCACGGCCAGAACCGCCAAGCCGTTCATCGCAAAATGCGTCCCCGCTGTTGACATCTTGAACAAGATGGCCGCGCTCCCGTGCCGGGCGGTCACAATCGTGGCCCCCTCACACAATCGCGCCTCATCCATCTGATAATCGGCCCCTGCCTGCGTGCCGAAGGTCAACACCGTGTGCCCCAGCTCGGCCGCATGGTTCAGAACAATCGCCGCCGTCGCAATATCCAGCGGCAGAACGGCGATCCCCCCCGCGCGCAATCCATCCAGGATCGAGGCCTTCTCCTTCGCGATCCCTTCGATATTGTCGAAAGCCTCCAGATGGGCGGGCGCGACGGTTGTGATCATCGCCACATCCAGATCGGCCATCCGCGCCAAGGGCGCAATCTCGCCGGGATGGTTCATCCCGATCTCGATCACCGCAAACTCGGCCGTTTGCGGCATGCGGGCCAAGGTCAAGGGCACGCCCCAATGGTTGTTAAAGCTGGCTTCAGCCGCGTGAACCCGGCCCTGCCCGCCCAGAACGACGCGCAACATCTCTTTGGTCGAGGTTTTGCCAACCGACCCGGTGACGCCAATCACCTTGGCGCGCGTGCGGGCCCGTGCCGCGCGGCCCAGATCTTCCAGCGCGCGCAAGACATCGGGAACGATCAGCAAAGGCGCATCGGGGGAAACGCCGCTGGGCACCCGCGATACCAGCGCGGCCGCCGCGCCCTTGGCCAGCGCCTGCGCCACAAAGTCATGCCCGTCGCGCTGATCGCTGAGCGCGACGAACAGATCGCCCGGCACCAAAGAGCGCGTGTCAATCGACACGCCTGTTGCGGCCCATCCCTCGGCTCCGCGCCCGCCTGTGGCGGCAATCGCCTCTTTTGCCGTCCAAAGTGCCATCAGATCACCCCGTCCAACGCGGCCACCGCCACACTTGCCTGCTCGACATCGTCAAAGGGATAGACATCGCCCTTGATGATCTGCCCCGTCTCGTGGCCCTTTCCGGCGATCAAAAGTGCGTCGCCCGGCAGCAGCGCATCCACCCCGCGCAAAATCGCCTCTGCCCGGTCGCCGACGTCGCTCGCCTCGGGGCAGGCTTGCAGGATCTCGGCCCGAATGCTGGCCGGGTCTTCGGATCTGGGGTTGTCGTCGGTCACGAAAAGAACATCGGCATGGGCCTTTGCCGCCGCCCCCATCAAGGGCCGCTTGCCGCGATCGCGATCGCCCCCGGCCCCAAAGACGATGACAATCCGTCCCATCACATGCGGGCGCAGGGCCTGCACCGCGGTTGCGATCGCATCCGGCGTATGGGCATAATCCACAAAAACGCTTGCCCCATTGCGGCGTGTGGCGGCCAGTTGCATCCGACCGCGCACACCCACCAGATGCGGCAGGGCATGGATCACATCGCGCGGGGCCTCTCCCGCTGCAATGACAAGACCCGCCGCCAGCGCCACATTCTCGGCCTGAAATCCGCCAATCAGATTCAGCCGCACCTGAAAAGGCGCGCCGTGCCAAGACAGGCGAAGCTCTTGGCCCAAGGAATCATATCGCTGGGCCATGATCCGCAGATCGCATTCGGCCCCATGTCCAACGGTGATCACCTCTTGCCCCTTGGCCTTGGCAATCGCCAGAATCTCGGCCCCTTTGGGATCATTCATGTTGACCACAGCCGTTCCATCATCGGGCAACAGCCGGTCAAAAAGCGAGGCTTTGGCGGCGAAATAGGCCTCGAATGTCTTGTGATAATCCAGATGATCTTGGGTAAAGTTGGTAAATCCCGCCGCCTTCAACCGCACCCCATCCAGACGCCTCTGATCCAACCCGTGGCTTGATGCCTCCATCGCGGCATGGGTCACGCCTTCGGCTGCGGCCTGTGCCAGCATCCGGTGCAGCGTCACGGCATCGGGCGTTGTGTGGCTGGACGGTGCCGCCCAGGCACCTTCGACCCCGGTCGTGCCGATATTGATCGCCCCATGACCAAGCTGTGTCCAGATTTGCCGGGTAAAAGTCGAGACAGAGGTTTTGCCATTGGTGCCCGTCACCGCCACCATCGTGGCGGGCTGCGCGCCAAACCAAAGCGCCGCCGCCCGCGCCAGGGCTTCGCGGGCATCCTGGGCCACCACCAAGGCAGCCTGCGATCCGCCCAGCGCCGCTTCGGCCAATCTGGCCCCGTCAGCATCGGTCAAGATGGCAGCCGCGCCACGGTCCAGCGCCAGCCCGATAAATTCCGCGCCATGGCGCGCCGCCCCGGGCAGCGCCGCGAACAAATCCCCCTTGGCCACGGCCCGACTGTCCAGCGTCACGCCGCCAATCATCGGATCCCGCCCGCCCCGACCGGACAGGCCAAGCCTTGAAAGTTTCATCGCGGCCATGACGCTCCCCTCAAACGGCCCCTTGCGGGCGGCGCTTCAATTCTTGACGGCAGTTATCTCATTCTCAGGCGGCGTTTCAACCACCGGCACCATTCCCATCAGGGGCGCCATGCGCTTGATCATCTCTCCGGCCACCGGAACCGCCGTCCATCCCGCGGTGCTGCGCACCTCGCCGCCCCCCGAGGTGCCCGATGGCTCGTCCATCGTCACGATCAGAACATATTGCGGATTGTCCGTAGGAAAGACCCCGGCAAAGGTGTTGACCACGCGGTCGGTGTAGTATCCGCCGCCCGGACGCGGTTTGTCGGCCGTGCCCGTCTTGCCGCCAACCCGGTAACCCGGCACATCGGCCAGCGTCGCCGTTCCGCTGACCACAACGCGGCGCAGCATATCCACCGCATCGCGTGACACGCTGGGGCTGATCACCCGAATGCCTTTCATCGCTTCGGTCCGCTTCAGCAAGGTCGGCGACACGCGAATGCCCCCATTGGCCACGCTGGCATAGGCCGCCGCCAGATTCAGCGGGCTTGACGAAATCCCATGCCCGAAGGACGCGGTGACCGTGACAATATCAGGCCAACGCGCCGGACGCAGGGGCTTGGCCCCCGGCGCCTCGATCAATTCCACCGGCGAGGCCTCCAGCAACCCCAACGAGGTCAAAAACGCCTGCTGCCGTTCGGCCCCGATCATCAGCGCGATATGGCCTGTGCCGATGTTAGAGGATACTTCCATGATCTCGGCCACTGATTTGGTCGGCCCATAATTGTGGCCGTCAAATTCGGTGATCCGCTTTTTGCCGATCTGAAGCGACGAGGTGTCAATCTGGGTATCGGGGTTCACAAGGCCCAGCTCCATCGCCTGCGCCGCCGCAAAGATCTTGAAGGTTGATCCCAGCTCGTAAACCCCTTGAACAGCCCGGTTGAACAGGGGGCTGTCTGCCGGATCTGCCCCTTTGGCCACAATCGGGCTGGGCCGGTCGTTGGGGTCGAAATCCGGCAAACTGGCCATCGCCAGAATTTCTCCGGTCTGCACATTCATCAAGATGCCCGCCGCGCCCTTGGCTTGCATCATTGTCATGCCAGCGCCCAGAACCTCTTCCATCGTGGCCTGCAGCGTCAGATCTATGGTCAGTTCCAGCGGCACACCGGCCTGCGCGGGATCGCGCAGCCGAAGGTCAAGCGCCTTTTCAATCCCTGCCACACCGATCAATTCGGCGCTGGCCACGCCTTCATCCCCGAACGACGCACCGCCCAGAATATGCGCGGCCAGATTGCCATTGGGATAAAGCCGCATCTCGCGCGGGCCAAAAAGCAGACCCGGATCGCCGATATCATGCACCGCCTGCTGCTGCTCCGGGCTCAACATCTTGCGAATCCAAAGAAAACTGCGCCCATCGGTAAAGCGGCGCAGCAAATCTTCTTCGGAAAGTTCCGGGAACAAAGCCGCCAATTCATGGGCCACCCGTGGGGGATCAACCATATCGGCGGTTTGCACATACAAGGAATTGGTCAACATGTTCGTTGCCAGAATGCGCCCCTCGCGATCCACGATATCGGACCGCATCGCCTGAATCGAACTTGCCCCAGCTTCTGATTTCGGTTCCATCGGGGTCTCGGAAGACATGTATCCCATGCGCAAACCGATCGCGGCAAACGCGACTGCAAAACTGACGCTCAGAATTCCCAGACGAAATCTTGCCCGGCCAATCGCCTTGTCGCGCATCACTTCGTGGCGCTGGCGCAAATTCTCGCGCTCAATCAGATCCGGGTTTTCGCCCTTGGCGCGGGCATCCAGAATACGGGCCAAAGGGCGCAAAGGCGTGCGGGTCATGGCGTGATCTCCTGCGCGTCGGCCGGCAAAGTGCCAGAGATATCCACCGAATTTGCAATATCCAGATCCGACGGTAACCCGCTGTCCAAGGCCGGTGCAGGAAAGGCCACAGCCGCAGCCGTGTTCAGTTGCGCCGGCTCCATCGGCATCAGTTCCAGCCGATCAAAATTCATGTTCACCAACTCGCGCAACCGGGCCGGACGATTCAAATAGGCCCATTCCGCCTTTTGCGTTGAAATGGCATCGCGCAACAATCCGATCTGGCTTTGCAGATCCGCGACATCGGCCTCGCGGGCGCGCATGTCGTAGTTTTCCGAATAGGCCCAGGCGCCCAGACCTAAAAGAGACATGAATGCAACGACATAGATGAAAGCTCGCATCATTTCCCCCTGCCTTTTTGCGGCAATTCCGGTGCGTCCACCTCGGCAGCCGTGACCGGGCGCGCGGGGGCATCCGTGCGCCGGGCCACCCGCAGCTTTGCCGATCTTGACCGCGGATTTGCGGTCAGCTCTTCCGCGTCAGGCCCGACGGGCTTGCGCGTGACCAGATCAAACCGCGCGGTCGTGCTGGATTTGGCCGGTGCATAGCGGTTGGTGTTCGGCTCTTCGCCAGCGGCCCGCTGAAAAAAGCGTTTGACCACCCGGTCTTCCAGCGAATGAAACGTGACAACGGCCAGTAAACCGCCCGGCTTCAGTGCCCGCTCCGCAGCAGCAAGGCCCTGAACCAATTCTGAAAATTCCTCGTTCACCGCAATTCGCAGCGCCTGAAAACTGCGCGTTGCGGGGTGGCTTTGCCCCGGCTTGGGGCGCGGCAGACAGCGCGCCACGATGTCGGACAGGCGCAGCGTGGTCGTGATCGGCTCGCGCAGGCGGGCATCGACGATCGCATGCGCTATCCGGCGTGACGCCCGTTCTTCGCCAAAATGATACAAGATATCTGCCAATCGCTCTTCGCTGGCGCCGTTCACCAGATCAGCGGCAGAGGGCCCGGTTTGCGCCATGCGCATGTCCAGCGGGCCATCCTTGGCAAAGGAAAACCCCCGCTCCGCCAGATCCAGTTGCATTGAAGAAACGCCCAGATCCAGAACGACCCCGTCCAGCATCTGGCCCGCATGCCCATCCAAGTCAGAAAAATTTCCCGCGACCAGACGCAATCGGTCGGCGTAATCCCCGCTCCATGCTTTGGCCAACTCGAATGCCAAAGGGTCACGGTCCACGCCGATCACCAAATCGGCCCCCGCCGCCAACAGGCCGCGTGCATAGCCGCCCGCACCAAAAGTGCCGTCCAACCAGACCCCCGAAACCGGAGCGCAGGCCGCCAGAAGCGGACGAAGAAGAACTGGAACATGAGGAGGTTGCGCTGGCAGCACGTCGCGGGTCATCCCATCACCCGCCTCGTTGGGCCCTGCCGACCAAGGTCAGCGGATCGACACCATCATCGTCATCCTCTGCCTGCTCTGCGTCATACACTTCCTTGCGGTACAATTTGAACCGGTTGGTGAACCCCGCAAAGGCGGCCTCGCCGCCGCCCGCCAGATCCTCCGGTCCAAATCCCATCTTTTCGCGAACCTTCGGTGGCAAGACAATGCGGCCGTCAGGCTCAATTTCCGCCATGACAGACCGGCTGATCAAATCCCGCTCGGCGCGGTCGCGCTCGGGGCTGCCAAGGTCCATCGATTCAATTTTTGCCGCCAGGGCATCGGCCCCCGATTTGGAGTAGCACTCGACAAACCGGCGCGACTTTCCGCCATAAACCATATAGATGCGAGGACGGGGAAACTCGGGCGAGGAGGGATCTTCGGCTTCCAGAATACGGCGAAAGGCCGCCGGGATCGAAACCCGCGCCTTGGCATCCACCTTCTGGTAGAATTCGCCTCTGAATGCCTCGCTGCCCATGGGCCTGTGCGGTCCCTCTCGTCGGTTTGCGGGGGCTTGGCCCCCTGAAATAGAAATGGCGGACCGGGTTGCTGCCACTACCCGATCCGCCTCTGTCCCATCGCTGGGGCGTCCTGCGTCGCGCCACCTGGGGGAGATGTCTGCTCGCGCGCGCCGGATCTCTGTCGTTCAATGAAAGCGAGTGCCTGTATGAGCCTGTCTTTTTTTATTTCGCCGTGTTCGGGGTTCTTCAGCCGCCCCTGCTTTAATTTGCTCGTTTCATTTTCCGTGAGAAAGATATGACACGGGATTTCATGGGAAACAATGGAAATTTTTGGGATCAAACGGGCATATCTTGTTTTCGGACCGATGCAAACGCAGCATTTAGCGGTCTCTGCACGGCAAATAGCCCCACCGATAGCCAATCACAGGGATGTGACCGCTATATATAGTCGCAGCTTGGGAAATGAGCTATGCCCCACGCTTTCCCAAGAAATTTTCATGACAGCCAAATTTTGCCGAAAAAATGGGCAAATTCCTGCAGAATCCCGGGGCAATATCACCTTCAGACCCCGCAATGCACCAATTTTCCCATGATTTCCCACCCAAAGTGATTCGCCTTAAGCGCGACGTCACCCCACCCGGGCGGGGCGCGTGCCCTGTCCAGCAGACCTGTCGCAACCTTTGGAAAACACCTGTTCGGTCAGGCCGGATCGGGCCTCAGGCCATCCCGCCATCAATCAACCGTGCCGCGAGTCGGCCATAGGCCTGTGCTGCGGGGCTGTCACCAGCCGCGATCGGCGTGCCGGCATCGCCCGCCAGACGCACCGACAAATCCAACGGCATCTCTCCCAGGAACGGCAGGTCAAGCCGCGCCGCCTCGGCCGCCACGCCGCCATGGCCAAACAAATGCGCCTCATGCCCGCAGTTGGGGCAGATATAGGTCGACATATTCTCGATCAGGCCCAGAACCGGGGTCTTCAGCTTTTGGAACATGTCCAGCGCCTTGCGCGCATCCAAAAGCGCCACATCCTGCGGCGTCGATACAACAATCGCTCCGGTCAAATGCGTGCGTTGACACAGGGTCAACTGCACATCCCCCGTCCCCGGCGGCAAATCGATGATCAATATATCCAGATGGCCCCAGGCAACCTGTGTGAGAAGTTGCTGCAAGGCCCCCATCAACATCGGGCCGCGCCAGATCACCGCTTCGTCGTCCTTCAACATCAATCCGATCGACATCATCGTCACGCCATGCGCGATCAACGGTTCAATCGTCTTGCCATCAGGGCTGGCCGGGCGCTTGGACACGCCCATCATGCGCGGCTGGCTTGGCCCATAGATATCGGCATCCAGCAGGCCCACGCGCCGCCCCTGCCGCGCCAGCGCCACAGCAAGGTTCGACGCAACGGTGGATTTGCCCACCCCGCCCTTGCCCGACCCCACGGCGATGATCCGGTCGATCCCGGCAATGCGCGCCGGCCCACCTTGATGCGGGGTCGGATGCTGGCCAATCTTCACGCCGCCGCCCAGATTGGGCGGTGGCGCCGCCTTTGCGGCCGGGCCATGCGCCGTCATAACAACCTGCACCGACGTCACGCCCGGCAAGGCGCGCAGGGCCGCCTCGGCGCGCGCCTGATCGCCCGCCAGTGCCTGCGCCTCGGCCGGGCTGGGCGCTTCGATGACGAATCGGATGGCGCCGCCCTCTACCGACAGGGCCCGCACCAGATCGCGGGCGATCAGATTGCCGCCGCTGGCCAAGGGCAGACCCTGAAGGACACCGATCACCATCTCGCGCGTGATTGTCATAAGACCACCCCTTTTTTTCGCTGCTTGCTGCAAAGTTGTGCGCTTTGCAAGAAAGGACAAGGCTGTGTTTACCAAATGTTCAAAATTTAAGCGAACCGGCTGTTAATTATGAATATTTTATGAAGAACAGCCATGCCGTCGCTGCATAGCGGCATTGCTTCTGCGTCTATTGTGCAATCGCAGCAATTGCCCCATCTTCAACCCATCGACAGCGCTAACATCGAAACATGACGATGAAGGGCTGACGCAAAAAGAAAGTTATGAGGCTGATTATGGCATATGTAAATTCGTCCCGCGCTGTTCGCGTTACCTTGGCTGATCGGATCGCCGCCCTGTTCACTGTGGCGCGTGAAGCCGCTGCCCGCCGCGCGATCTACACGCAAACAGTACGTGAGTTGAACGCGCTGACCGACCGCGACTTGCGCGATCTTGGTTTGGCCCGCGCTGATGTGCCGTCGATTGCCCGCGACGCCGCCTACGGGCTGTAAGTTTCGAATTCACGCCTCCTCCTCCCAAATTTGGGGCGTGATATCCGCTGCGGTCTCTACCTCCTCCCAGAGATCGCGGCAAACCTCCAGGGCCCTCCCGCCTTGGACATGACGGGTCTTCACGGCCGATCCCTCCTCCTCCTCCCTGAGGGACGGCAGTGACGAATGTGACGGCGGCACCAACCTCCTCCCTGGTGCCGCCGATCCTCCCCCCCGAATTCGGGCCTTTTGGCCCCAAGCGACCGTTTCTCGGCCTCTCCTCCTCCCAACGGCCGGGAAATGTGGGAAAGCCCCGCCCTCTCCTCCTCCCCGGGCCGGGCTTTTCCAAGGATCGGCCCGGTCGTTCCCCGATCTGGGCTGCGTTGCGGCGATCCTGCTTTCCTCCTCCCTGCAGGATCGCCGCCTTTTCTTTCCCCAAGATGGCTTGCCCCGCGCCCTGTGCCGGTGATACTTCGCGAAAAACGCAAGGTCCCGATGCGCGCCTCCATGATCCCCCCCGCCCTTGTTGCCGCGCTGGTCGGCTATGGGTCCACCATTGCCCTGCTGTTGTCAGCGGCCGCCGCGCTTGGGGCGACGCCTGTCCAAACCGCCAGTTGGGTCTTCATGATTTGCATGGCCAAGGCCATCGGCTCGGCCGGGCTCAGCGCCTATGCGCGTGTCCCTATCGTTCTGGCTTGGTCCACACCGGGCGCCGCACTGATCGCGGCCAGCACGGGGCTGACCATGGCACAAGGCGTTGCCGCCTTTGTGGCGGCCGGCCTCATGGTCGCGGCAACCGGGCTGATCGGGCCCTTGGGCAAACTGGTTGCTCGCATCCCCGATGCGATTGCCGCCGCCATGCTGGGCGGGGTGCTTTTGCCGTTCTGCCTCAAGGGGGCCGCCGCCGCGCAGGGCCAGCCGCAGATTGTCTTGCCCATGATCGCCGTTTTCTTGCTGGTCCGCCTGCGCAATCCCGCCCTTGCGGTTCTGGCCGCACTGGGCCTTGGCCTCGCCTTGGCCTTCGGGGCCGGCTTTGCTCATCTGCCAGCCCTGTCCTTGCCGCACCCCGCCCCGGTTTTTGTCCGTCCCGCGTTCGGATGGGATGGGATGCTGGGTCTGGCGCTGCCCCTGTATCTGGTCACCATGGCCAGTCAGAACCTTCCCGGCTTTGCCACGCTGCGCTCCGCGGGTTACACCCCGCCCGTGCGCCCGGCGCTGATCGGCACTGGTCTTTTGTCGGCGGTATCCGGGCTGTTCTGTGCCCATCCCATTTCGATGGCCGCCATCACCGCCGCAATCTGCCTGACCGAAGATACCCACCCCGACCGCGCCCAGCGCTGGAAGGTCGGTCTGGTTTATGCGGGGGTCTGGGTCTGCCTTGCCGTGTTCAGCCCCCTGATCCTGACGTTGTTGACAGCTTTGCCGCCAGATCTGATGGGGGCACTGGTGGCCCTTGCGCTTTTGGGGCCACTGATGGGCGCGCTGAGCGGGGCCTACACCCCGCAAACCACACGCTTTGCCGCCACAGTAACCCTGACCGTCACCGCCTCGGGCGTGGCGGTCTTCGGGATTGGCGCCGCGTTCTGGGGGCTGATGGCGGGCTTGGCCGTCTGGGGGCTGGAAAGCGCCGCGCAGAAGGCGCGCGCCTAAGCGTCAGAACGGCGGTTCGCTGACTTCATGCGCGCCGATCACCCAGCGCGCGACGATCTTTTTTGATCCTGCATGATCAAATTCGATGTCCAACTTGTCGCCTTCAATCCCCATGACTTCGCCATAGCCAAACTTCTGGTGAAACACCCGATCGCCGATGACAAAGCTTGAAATCGCCTCGGCGTCGATCACCAAACCCCGGGCCTCGCGCGGCTGCGCCATGCCGCGCGGCGCGGGCGAGGCATGGGCGCGTTCTTGCATCCGCTTCCACCCCGGCGAGTTATAGACATCGGCCTTGCTGACCCGCTCTTCGATCGTGGCGAATCCCCCGCCATATCCCGAGGATGCGGCCGCGCCAAAGCCGCCGCCATACAGGCCGGGCGGTGTCAGCACATCCACATGCGCACTGGGCAATTCATCAATGAAACGGCTGGGCAGCTGGCTTTGCCATTGCCCATAAACCCGCCGGTTCGAGGCAAAGGAAATCGTGCACAATTCCTCAGCCCGCGTGATGCCGACATAGGCAAGCCGCCGCTCTTCCTCCAGCCCCTTCAGACCGCTTTCATCCATGCTGCGCTGAGAGGGAAACAAGCCATCTTCCCAGCCCGGCAAAAAGACCACCGGAAATTCCAGCCCCTTGGCGGCGTGCAGCGTCATGATCGACACCTTTTCCTCCGCCTCTTCGCTTTCGTTGTCCATGATCAGCGCGACATGCTCTAGAAAACCTTGCAAGCTGTCGAACTGCTCCAAGGCCTTCACAAGTTCCTTGAGGTTTTCCAACCGGCCCGGCGCTTCGGGTGTCTTGTCGTTCTGCCACATCCCGGTATAGCCGGACTCGTCCAAGATCATCTCAGCCAATTCGATGTGGCTGGTGGCCGGGTTCAGTGTCAGATCATGCCAGCGGTCGATGCCATCGCAAAAAGCCCGCAGTTGCCCCGCGCCCTTGCCGCCAATGCCGCCGTGGGCAAGCAGTTCGCGCGCCCCGCCCAACAGCGGCACCTGCGCGGCGCGGGCGGCGCGTTGAATATCGGCCTGTGCCTTGTCGCCCAGCCCGCGTTTGGGCAGGTTCACCACCCGCTCAAAGGCCAGATCATCCTCGGGCGATACGGCCAGCCGGAAATAGGCCATGGCGTCACGAATTTCCTGCCGCTCGTAAAACCGGGGGCCGCCAATAACGCGGTAGGGCATGCCGATGGTCAAGAAACGGTCTTCAAAGGCGCGCATCTGGTGGCTGGCGCGCACCAAAATCGCCATATCCTCCAACGATTTCGGCCCCAGCCGCCCGCGCCCGCGCTGCACTGCCTCTATCTCTTCCCCGATCCAGCGGGCCTCTTCCTCGCCGTCCCAATGGCCGATCAGACGCAGCTTTTCGCCCTCGGTCTCCTCGGTCCACAAGGTCTTGCCAAGACGGTCCGAATTGGCGGCAATGACGCCCGAGGCGGCGGCCAGAATATGCGGGGTCGATCGGTAATTCTGTTCCAGCCGCACCACTTGCGCGCCCGGAAAATCCTTTTCAAACCGAAGGATATTGCCCACCTCCGCCCCGCGCCAGCCATAGATCGACTGGTCATCATCGCCGACACAGCAGATGTTCTTGTGCCCCTGCGCCAACAAACGCAGCCACAGGTACTGGCACACATTGGTGTCTTGATACTCATCCACCAAAAGATATTTGAACCAGCGCTGATACTGTTCCAGCACGTCTTGATGTTTTTGAAAGATCACCACGCAATGCAGCAAAAGATCGCCGAAATCCGTGGCGTTCAGGGTGCGCAAACGGTCTTGGTACTGCTCGTAAAGCTCCGTCCCACGGTTGTTATACGCCGACGCCTCTGACGAGGGCACCCGCTCGGGTGTCATGGCCCGGTTCTTCCATCCATCGATCAGCCCGGCCAACATGCGCGCGGGCCAGCGCTTTTCGTCGATATTGGCAGCCACGATCAGCTGTTTCAAAAGGCGCAGCTGATCGTCGGTATCCAAAATGGTAAAGTTGGATTTCAGCCCCACCAGTTCGGCATGCCGACGCAAGATCTTGACGGATAGGGAGTGAAAGGTGCCCATCCACGGCATCCCCTCAACCACATCGCCCAGCAAACGGCCCACGCGGTTTTTCATCTCGCGCGCGGCCTTGTTGGTAAAGGTCACGGCCAAAATCTCATTCGGTCTGGCACGGCCCATCTGCAGCAAATGCACAATGCGCGCCGTCAGAGCCTTGGTCTTGCCGGTGCCCGCGCCGGCCAGCATCAAGACCGGGCCATCCAGCGCCTCGACAGCGGCCCGCTGGGCCGGGTTGAGATCGTCCAGATAAGGCGCAGGCCGCGCGCCCAAGGCCCGCTGTGACAAGCTTGGCCCGCCGCGCGCCGTGGCAGCCGCTGCGGCAGAAAATGCATCTTGCTCGGGGTCTGACCATGAACTCATGCGCGGCAGGTTAGACCGAATTGCGCCCAAGGAAAAGATATGTTCTGCGATTGTTCCATTTTTGCCCCACTGCGCCAGCCGCCGATGGCCGCGCTCATTCTTGCCCCATGGCGCGAGCCGTTTTGGTGGCCGCGCCCAGCGCCGCGCGGACCGCCTCTTCAAACCCTGCGGTCTGCGCCGCCGTCAGTCCGGCGGCCGTGACCCCGTGATAGGACATATAGGTGTCCAGCAGATCCTGCACGCCGCCCATCTGCCCCGCCAACAGCCCGCTTGACCCGCAGATCACCGCCTCAACCGCGCGGCGCGCCACCGCCTCAGGCAATCCGCGCGCCGCCGCATCCGCCAGCATCGCGCGGGCCATCAGCGCCGGATAGGCCGCCCCCGAACCGGACAAAGCCGTCAGATAATCCAGCTGATCTTCGGTCTCTATCCGCTCTTGCGTGCCCATCACCGACAAGATCTGTGCCACACGGGCCTCCTCGGCCGCATCCACCCCGTCGGCCAGCCAAGGCGTATAGGACTGACCCGTCGACGCCCCGCCATTGGGCATCGCGCGCACCAGCGGCGCCTGCGGGGCCACCGCGCGCAGCCGCGCCATTGTCCATCCCGTCAGAAATGAGATGACCAGCCGCGCCCCGGGATCAAAGCCGGCAATGGGAAAATCCTGCGGCCGCACCGACAAAACCACAATCTCGCATTGGGCTTGCATCTCAGCCAGATTTGCCGCCCAGACCACCCCAGGATACGCCTCATAGTTGCCGCGCCGGCCGGATCTGTTCAGCACCACCAAATCACCCGGCGCCACCAGCCCCCGGCGCAGCAAACCCAGCCCCAGCGCCTGACCAAGCCAGCCCGTCGCCCCCACGATCCCCAGCTTCATGGCTTACTCCTTGGCCGGATATTCCTGATCCATTCCGCGGGCATAGGTCGCGAACAGCCGCGCGAAATCGATGATATCGCTCTCGCTCCACCCTTGGAACAGCCGAACCATATGCTGCCATTTGGCCGCACGAAAGGCATCGAACAGATCGCGCGCCTGATCTGTCAGCCCCAAAACAGACCGCCGCCCATCCTCTTGGCTGACGTCGCGGCGGACATAGCCGCGCTCGACCAGATCGGCCGCAATCCGACTGGCGCGCGACGGATCCACCGCCATTTCCTCGGCCAAAAGCCCCACCGTCGGCTCCATCGCTGTCGATCGGCCTTGCCCCGCCTCGATGCGCACGATGGCCGACAACGCGTGAAACTGCGTCATCTCCAGACCAGCGCCCACCTCGTCCATCAAGGTTTGCGGCACATCGCCCTTCAGCACGCGCCGCACATGATGAAAATGTTCGGCGTCAAAGGCCATCAGCGCGCTGGCCGCCGAATCGGAAAACCCCGCTTGGTGCAGGGTCTGCGTCAGGCGGTCCTGAAAGGCCGGTCGCGCGATGTCGTTCTGGTTGCGTCCCATGGCGATTCACATGGCAATAACGCATGCGCCTGTCAAGAAGATGATAAGGGCATTTATGTGCTGTTGACATATATTACCGCGCCGCCTACGAAACCGCATCTCTTCTCAACGAAAGCGTTCCCATGTCCCCTTCAAACGACGCACCGCCCGCGGGCCATGCGGCACCCCGCGGCAATATCCCGCTGGTCATCGCCTCGGTCGGGCTGCTCTTGCTGCTGGCCGCCCTTGACCAAACCATCGTCTCCACCGCCCTTCCGACCATTGTCACCGATCTGGGCGGGCTGGACCATCTGTCCTGGGTCGTCACGGCCTATATCCTGTCCTCAACCGTGGTTGCCCCGCTCTATGGCAAACTCGGAGACCTTTATGGCCGCCGCGTGATGGTTTTCGTCTCTGTCGGGCTGTTCATCCTTGGCTCGGCGCTTTGCGGCCTTGCCGGATCGATGGGCTTTTTGATCTTCGCACGCACCGTGCAGGGCTTGGGCGGCGGCGGATTGTTTGTGCTCGCGCTGACCGTTGTGGGCGATGTGATCCCACCGCGCGAACGGGGCAAGATCCAAGGCATGTTCGCCGCAGTCTTTGCGACATCCTCGGTGATCGGCCCCTTGATGGGCGGCTGGTTTGTCGATGTCTTTTCGTGGCACTGGATCTTCTTTGTGAACATCCCCTTGGGCGGAATCGCGGTTCTGGCCTTTGCCCTGTCCTTCGGGGCCCATGCAGACCGCGTCAGCCACAAGATCGACTGGGCCGGCGCCGCGCTTTTGACCATCGCTTTGGGCGCGCTTATCCTGATCTGCGCCCTTGGCGGAAAAGATCTGCCTTGGGACGCACCGTTGACCATCGGTCTGATCGTTCTGGTGCCTGTGGCCACCGCCTTGTTCCTTTGGGTGGAATCCAAAGCGTCAGAGCCGGTCTTGCCGCTTGATCTGTTCGCCGGCAACGTCTTCACGGTGACCTCGGTCCTTGGGTTCATCACCGGCGCGGGCATGCTGGGCGCGCTCACCTTTGTGCCGCTGTATCTGCAAATCTCCCAAGGCCAAACGCCCACCTCCTCGGGTCTGTTGCTGATCCCGCTGACCGTGGGCATCTTGTCGGCCACCACAGTGGCCAGCATTTCGATGGGCAAATATGGCAAATACAAATGGTTGCCGATTTTGGGCATGTCGCTGATTGCCCTTGGTGCCTTCCTGATGACCTATCTGACAGAATTCAGCAGCCTGACCTACTTCATGGGCACGCTGGTGATCTTCGGCTTTGGCATGGGCTGCATCTTCCCGGTCGTCACCACCGCCGTTCAAAATGCTGTGCCGCGCCATCAATTGGGCACGGCCACGGCGGCCGGCGTCATGTTCCGCCAAATCGGCGGCTCCATTTCGGTCGCGGTTTTCGGGGCGCTCTTTGCCTCCCGCATGGCCATCGGGATGGGGGCAGAGGCGGGAAACCTCAACAGCTCTGACATCGGCCCGGAAAAGCTCGGCTCCCTGCCCCCCGAAGTTCAGGCACAGATCGCCGGGATCATCTCGACCTCGATCAATCCGATTTTCTGGATCGTGATGGTCATGGGCCTTATCGGGTTGGTCTTTGCCTTCCTGCTAAAGGAACTTCCCCTGCGCGGCGGCAAGGCCCCGATCAGCGAATAACGGGCCGGGGTCCACGCAAAATACGCCGCGCGCAGCCCCCGCTGCGCGCGGTTTTTTGTACCCCAATGCATACAATCATGGGGATTTGCCCCCAAGTCCTTCCAAAATTTCAAAAGGATGCGCCCAAAGCCTTCCGATCTGCCGCTTTGTCAGAATTTCTTTACATTTGGCCCTTGCGCACCCTTGCGCCGCGACGCAGCGAACGTAGAGTGCACCCCCGAGAGCGCCGTCTCGCTGCACCCGGAGAGCCACCCCATGCCCGAATTCAAAAAAATCCTGATTGCGAACCGGGGCGAAATCGCCATCCGCGTGATGCGCGCCGCGAACGAGATGGGCAAAAAGACGGTGGCCGTCTATGCCGAAGAAGACAAACTGTCGCTGCACCGGTTCAAAGCGGACGAAGCCTATTTGATCGGCAGCGGCCTGTCGCCCGTGGGCGCCTATCTGTCGATCCCCGAAATCATTCGTGTGGCCAAGATGGCCGGGGCCGATGCAATCCATCCCGGCTATGGTCTTTTGTCGGAAAACCCCGATTTTGTCGAAGCCTGCGATCAGGCGGGCATTACCTTCATCGGCCCGCGCGCCGAAACCATGCGCGCCTTGGGTGACAAGGCCAGCGCGCGGCGCGTCGCCATGGCGGCGGGCGTGCCCGTCATTCCCGCAACCGAGGTTCTGGGCGATGACATGACGCTGATCAAGGCCCAAGCGGCGGCGGTCGGCTATCCCCTCATGCTCAAGGCGTCATGGGGCGGGGGCGGACGCGGCATGCGCCCGATCCAGAACGAAGACGAGTTGGAACTGAAAGTGCGCGAGGGCCGCCGCGAGGCCGAAGCGGCCTTTGGCAACGGCGAGGGTTATCTTGAAAAGATGATCCTGCGCGCGCGCCACGTCGAGGTGCAGATCCTCGGCGACAAGATGGGCAACATCTATCACCTGTGGGAACGCGATTGCACCGTGCAGCGGCGCAACCAAAAGGTCGTGGAACGCGCCCCTGCCCCCTATCTGACAGACGCCCAGCGCGCCGAAGTCTGCGAGATGGGCCGCAAGATCTGCGCCCATGTGAATTACGAATGTGCCGGCACGGTCGAATTCCTGATGGATATGGACGATGGCAAATTCTATTTCATCGAGGTGAACCCCCGTGTTCAGGTCGAACATACCGTCACCGAACAGGTCACCGGCATCGATATCGTGCAGGCCCAGATCCTGATCGAAGAAGGCAAGACCCTGGCCGAAGCCACAGGAATTGCCAGCCAGGCCGAGGTGCGCCTGAACGGGCATGCCCTGCAATGCCGCGTGACCACCGAAGACCCGATGAACAACTTCATCCCCGACTACGGCCGCCTGACGGCCTATCGGTCGGCCACAGGCAACGGCATCCGGTTGGATGGCGGCACCGCTTATGCCGGCGGCGTTATCACGCGCTACTATGACAGCTTGTTGGTCAAGGTCACGGCCCATGCCCAGACCCCCGAAAAGGCAATCGCGCGGATGGACCGGGCCCTGCGGGAATTCCGAATCCGCGGTGTGGCCACAAACATCGAATTCGTGATCAACCTGCTGAAACACCCGACCTTTCTGAACGACACCTACACCACCAAATTCATCGACACGACGCCGGGCCTGTTTGCCTTCAAGAAACGCCGGGACCGGGCGACAAAGTTGCTGATCTACATCGCGGACATCACGGTGAACGGGCATCCCGAAACCGTCGGCCGCCCCAAACCCCACGCCGAGGCGCGCGCGCCCCGCGTGCCGGTCTTGCGGGCTGAACCCCCGATGGGCACCCGCAATCTGCTGGAACAAAAGGGCCCGCAGGCCGTCGCCGACTGGATGAAGGCGCAGAAAAAGGTTCTGATCACCGACACGACCATGCGCGACGGGCACCAGTCCCTTCTGGCCACCCGCATGCGCTCTATCGATATGATCAAGGTCGCGCCGGCCTATGCCGCAAACCTGTCGCAGTTGTTTTCCGTCGAATGCTGGGGCGGCGCCACCTTTGACGTCGCCTATCGTTTCTTGCAGGAATGCCCTTGGCAGCGCCTGCGCGATCTGCGCGCCGCCATGCCCAACCTGATGACGCAGATGCTTCTGCGCGCGTCAAACGGGGTGGGATACACCAACTATCCCGACAACGTGGTCAAGGCTTTCGTCAAACAGGCCGCGCTGACGGGCGTCGATGTGTTCCGTGTCTTCGATTCGCTCAACTGGACCGAAAATATGCGCGTCGCCATGGATGCCGTGCTGGACGCGAACAAGATCTGCGAAGGCACGATTTGCTATACCGGCGATATGCTGGATCCGGCCCGTGCGAAATATGATCTCAAATACTATGTGGACCGCGCCAAGGAACTGAAATCAGCCGGGGCGCATGTTCTGGGCCTCAAGGACATGGCGGGTCTTCTCAAGCCCGCGGCGGCGCGCCAACTGATCAAGACGCTGAAGCAGGAAATCGGTCTGCCGATCCATTTCCACACCCATGACACCTCGGGCGCCGCTGCCGCCACCATCCTGGCCGCCTGCGACGCCGGCGTCGATGCGATCGATGCGGCGATGGATGCATTTTCGGGCGGCACCTCGCAGCCCTGCCTTGGTTCGATCGTCGAGGCGCTGCGTCATACCGATCGTGACACCGGTCTGGATATCGCCGCCATTCGCGAAATCTCCAACTACTGGGAGGCGGTGCGCGCCCAATACGCGGCCTTCGAATCCGGTCTGCCCGCCCCTGCATCCGAAGTGTACCTGCACGAAATGCCGGGCGGCCAATTCACCAACCTCAAGGCGCAAGCGCGGTCCTTGGGACTGGAGGAACGCTGGCACGAGGTGGCGCAGGCCTATGCCGACGCCAACCAGATGTTTGGCGATATCGTCAAGGTGACCCCCTCTTCAAAGGTGGTGGGCGATATGGCCTTGATGATGGTCGCGCAAAACCTGACCCGCGCGCAGGTCGAAGACCCGAAGGTTGATGTGTCTTTCCCCGACAGCGTGGTTGACATGCTCAAGGGCAATCTGGGCCAACCCCATGGGGGCTGGCCGGCGGGGATTCAGAAAAAAGTGCTCAAGGGCGAAACCCCGATGGTCACCCGGCCCGGCGCGGCCATGCCCGATGTTGATCTGGAATCGGTGCGCGCAAAACTCTCCAAGGAACTGAACGGGCTGAAGATCGATGACGAAGATCTCAATGGCTATCTGATGTATCCAAAGGTCTTTCTGGATTATATGGGCCGCCACAAATTGTACGGTCCCGTGCGCAGTCTGCCGACAAAGACCTTCTTTTATGGCATGCAACCGGGCGACGAGATTACCGCAGAAATCGACGCGGGAAAGACCTTGGAAATCCGTCTGCAAGCCGTCGGAGAGACGACCGAGGATGGCGAGGTCAAGGTCTTTTTCGAACTGAACGGACAGCCGCGCGTCACCCGCGTGCCCAACCGCGCCGTCAAGGCCAAGACCGCGGCCAAGCCCAAGGCCAGCGAAAGCAACCCCAATCACCTTGGTGCGCCCATGCCGGGGGCCGTGGCATCGGTTGCTGTTGTGGCGGGCCAAAAGGTAAAAGCGGGCGATTTGCTGCTGACGATCGAGGCGATGAAAATGGAAACCGGCCTTCATGCCGACCGCGAGGCCACGATCAAGGCGCTCTTTGTGCAACCGGGCAGCCAGATAGACGCCAAGGATCTGCTGATCGAACTGGAATAGCCCCGCATCATCAGCGATGCGTCTCTTCTGGCGGCCCTTGCCGCCAGAAGGAAGCGGCAATTTATTGGGGCGCAACAGGCCCAAAACCGATATGGCGCGGCAGACTCAACGGCAATAGCGCCCTCGTGCCCCGTTTTTTGCATTTTGCCGGCTTGCCAGCTGTTCGGTGCGGCCCCTTAAGCCTTTGATCAGACTTTTGCCGTACCTCATGCGCGCCAAGGCCAATGCGGCCCTGTGGTGAATTCCTTCCCGGCGCGGCGCCAAATCGCCCAGCGCCCGCCGTGACGGGGCGCTTGTTGCCAAACTCTGACCGGCCGGTCAGCGGCAGAAAAAACGGTTAAAAAACTGCAATTGAGTTCGCTCAATCCCCGCAGCCCGCAAGACCCCCGCAGGCGTCAGCGTTTTTTGACGAACTCGGTCAAAAGAACGATTCTTTGCCCCTCAACCCGCCCCTCGATCTGCGAGGCGGTATCAGAAACCAACGAAATTCCCCGCACCACAGTGCCCCGCTTTGCCGTAAAATTCGCGCCTTTCACCACCAGATCCTTGATCAAGACCACGCTGTCGCCTTGGGCCAGAACCGCACCATTCGAATCGCGGTGCACGGCCGCGCCCGCCATCTGGGTCCAGCCTTCAACCTCGGGGGTCAGCGCCATCGCGCCGCGGGCTTCGGTGGCCCATGGTTGCTCCAGCGCACCCAGCTTGCGCCACACCGCGAACTGTATCGCCGGCTCTTGCGACCAGGCCGCCCCTTCCAAAGCACGCCAATGGCTTGGCTCTGCCTCCGCCTCGCCCCGGCACAGCGGGCACAAAACGATCTGCCCGGCGGGTGCCACATCGACCTCCTCCAACCCGTCCCCCGCGCCGCAAAATTCACATGTTCCGCCCGAGCGGATCAAAAGGTCAGACAGCGCCATGCACATTCTCCTTGCGATTGTCTTGCGCCTAGTCCTTTGGACCGGAAAACGAAACCCCCGATGAAAAAATCGGCCCCAAAGCGTTTTCCCCCTTGCCTCCTCGCCAAGGGTTCCCTAAATCCCGCCTCGTTCAGACGGTGCGGGCGTAGCTCAGGGGTAGAGCATAACCTTGCCAAGGTTAGGGTCGAGGGTTCGAATCCCTTCGCCCGCTCCAATGAACCGCACGAAGGGCTCCCATTCGGGGGCCCTTTTGCTTTTGGTCCCCCCACAGTTTGCCCCAAAGATCCTCTTGCCCTTGCCTGCGACATGCTCTAGTCAGCGCGAACGGAGTGCGGGCGTAGCTCAGGGGTAGAGCATAACCTTGCCAAGGTTAGGGTCGAGGGTTCGAATCCCTTCGCCCGCTCCAATCAAAAGGCCGCTGTCAGCGATGACAGCGGCCTTTGGTTTTATTGGGTCTTAAGGGTTTGCCCCCTAAAACCGCCCCTTGGCCCACGTCAATTGCGCCGCCTCTTGCGCCGGACCGCCGCCTTCGTGGTCGTTGAAGGTGTAGCGTTCCATGGTTTTGTCCCCGCCATAGGCGTTAAAGGCCGCATAAACAGAGGACGGCGGGCAGATTGTGTCCATCAGGCCCACCGAAAACAGGGCGGGCGCGCGGGCGCGGGCGGAAAAATGGACACCATCGAAATAGGACAGGGTTTGAAACACCGCCTCTTCGGCACCGCGGTGCACCGACAGATAGCGCGAGATTTCCAGATAGGGGTCGCGGCTGGCCACCCCGACAGAGCGGTAAAAGTCGCACAGATAGGGCACATCGGGCATAACCCCCGCCAGCCCCGGCACCAGCCCTGCCACCGCCAACGATATCCCCCCGCCTTGCGATCCCCCGCAGACGGCGATCCGTGCTGCATCAACCCCGGGCAACCCTGCGGCCGCCTCGACCGCGCGCACGGCATCGGTGAAGACACGTCGGTAATAATAGGTCTCGCGCGCGCCGATCCCCCGCGTCATGAACCCCGGATGGGCCGGATCAGACCCAACAGGATCGGGCGTTCCCCCCGCCGACCACGAAGACCCCTGTCCTCGCGTGTCCATGACCAAAACCGCCCGTCCCGACGCGGCCCACAGCAGATGTTCGTGGGCAAAGGACCGCCCACCACCATAGCCGATAAACTTTACCACCGCCGACGTGGCCCCCCCTTTGGGCAGCAGAACCCAAGCCTTGACCCGGTGCCCGCCAAATCCCGCAAAGCTGGCATCAAAAACATCAACCGCCGACAGACCGCTATCGTGCGGCGTCAAGGTCAGATCCAGATCGTGGCTGCGCGCCTCGGCCAAGGTTTTGGCCCAAAAGGCATCAAAATCGGCCGGGGCTGTGGCCGAAGAACGGTAGTCGGCCACATGATCGGGCCAAAGGTCGGGAAAGGGCATGGGTACCTCGCTGTTTTGGGCACAAAACCGCATTGGCGCGCGGCTGCCAAGCCAAATCGCAGGCAAACCCTTTCCCCCTGCGCCGCCGCCGCCTATAAGGCGGCTGAAACCAAGGGAGTATCCCCATGCGCAAGGCCGAGATCACCCGGAAAACCAACGAAACCGCGATCACGGTCGCTCTTGATCTGGATGGCACGGGCGCCTGCACCTCGCAGACCGGAATCGGGTTTTTCGACCACATGATCGACCAGCTGGCCCGCCATTCCCTGATCGACATTACCCTGTCGGCGAAAGGCGATCTGCACATCGACGACCACCACACCGTCGAAGACTGCGCCATCGCACTGGGCCAGGCCCTGACCGCCGCCTTGGGCGACAAACGGGGTATCCGGCGCTATGGGCATTTCAATCTGGCGATGGACGATGCGCAAATCGCCACGGCGCTCGATCTGTCGGGCCGTCCCTATCTGGTTTGGAATGTGACGCATCCCACTGCCAAAATCGGCACCTTCGATACCGAACTTGTGCGGGAATTCTTTCAAGCCCTGTCCACCCATGGCGGCATCACCTTGCATGTCGATCAGATCCACGGGCTGAACAGCCACCACATCGCCGAGGCCACCTTCAAATCCTTGGCCCGCGCCCTGCGCATGGCCGTGGAGATGGACCCCCGAATGGCAGGCGCGCTGCCGTCGACCAAGGGTTCGCTTTAGGCGTACCGCCCGTCCAAAACACGTATCGCCGACAGCGTCACCGCTTTCGGCCGCGCCAAGGGTTCAACATGCTGACCGTGCTTGTCGATTACGATTCAGGAAATCTGCATTCGGCCGAAAAGGCCTTTCAACGCATGGCGCTTGAAGGGGGCCACGGCCAGATCCTTGTGTCGTCGCGCCCCGAAGACGTGGCGCGGGCGGACCGCATCGTGCTTCCGGGCGATGGGGCCTTTCCGTCCTGCCGCCGGGCCTTGGGCAGTTATGGCGGTCTGTTCGAGGCCATCGAAGAAGCCGTGACACAGCGCGCGCGCCCGTTTTTGGGGATCTGTGTCGGCATGCAGATGATGGCCACGCTGGGCCGCGAATACGAAGACGTGCCCGGCTTTGGCTGGATCGCGGGGGACGTGGTCAAGATCACCCCCTCTGATCCGGCGCTGAAGGTGCCGCATATGGGGTGGAATGACCTTGTGATCGACCATCCCCATCCGGTTTTGGCGGGGCTGACGACGGGCGATCACGCCTATTTCGTCCATAGCTATCACTTCAAGGTGCGCAAGCCGTCCGAGCGGTTGGCCCATGTCGATTACGCCGGCGACATCACGGCGATCATCGGACGGGATACCATGGTGGGCACGCAGTTCCACCCCGAAAAAAGCCAGTCTACGGGGCTGCGGCTGATCTCGAACTTTCTGGCTTGGGCCCCGTAAATCCGTGGATCTTCCAACCGTCCTTGACCCGATCGTGGCGCCCGATCGGGCTGGGGTGGCCGACGATATCGCGGAACTTGCGGGGGGGACCCGGGGGTGTTCGGGATCGCGGTGGTTCTGGCGGACGCACGCGGCTTGACGGCGGGGGATGCCGATCTGGGGGTTTCGGTCCAGTCCATCTTCAAGGTCACTACCTTGGCCATCCCGCAGGGCAATTCGCAGCTTGGCACCCGTGGGGTCGAACGGTTGGCAAGGGCATGGGCTGGTCCGTCTTCGGCTAAACCGTCCAGCAGCGTTTGCAAGCACGAAAGCCGGCCGCCTCTGCCGACGCACGCGTGTCGAACAGACTGACGTTTTTCCGGTTCGGGGTCCGGGCGGGGCAGCCGTCGCGGCAATAGATGCCTGTCGTTCGCACAGCATACAGAACCGGCGCCGCGTGCCGCAGGGTCAGCGCTTGCCATTCGCCGTCGCTGGGCGGGCGGCCGGGGATCACGATCTTGCCCATCGCCAAACCCGTCCGTCGATTGCCAAAAGGCCCAGTGCGATCAGGGCAAAGCCAAACACATGCCGGGGCAAAAGATGTTCGCCCAAAAAGCCGATGCCCAGCGCCATAGCAGAGACCGGGATCAAGAAAGTCACCAGCGACAGCATCGTCGCGCCGGCCGAGGCGAGGAGGCGAAAGAAGATCAGATAGGCCAGCGCGGTGGACAGGCTGATCAGACACAGCATCGCGATCAGACTTTGCATCGGCGGCAGGGGCAAAGACCATGGCCGATCCAGCGCCAGCCAAAACGGCACCAGCATAACGGCGGCCGAGGTGACCTGACCAAAGGCCACCTGTTCAGGCGCCAGACCCATCGGCTTGAACCGTCGGCCCCAAACACCCGCCAGACCATAAGACAGGGCCGCGCCCAGACAGGCCAAAATGGCCCATGCCGTGCCGCCCGCCTTGCCCCCGGTCATGACCAGAACACCCGAAAAGCCCAAAACAATCGCCAAGGACTTGGCCCGTGTCAGCTTTTCATCCGAGGTAAAGACATGGGCCGCAAGCACCGTCCACAAGGGTGTTGTGGCATTCACGATGGCGGCCAAGGCGCCTTCGATCTGGTTTTGCGCCAAAACAAACAAGGTAAAGGGGATGGCGTTGTTCATAAATCCCTGTACCGCAAGCGCCTGCCACGCGCGGGTGCCCGACGGAAAGCCGATGCCGCGCGCCCAGATCCACAGCGCCAACAGCAGCCCCGCGCCCGCCACACGCGCCCAGACGATTGTCAGAACGGGCAAGCCCCGCAACGCCAGTTCCACAAAGAAGAACGACCCGCCCCAAAGAAGGGACAAGATCGCCAGCATCATCCAGTTTCGCGACGTCATCTTAGCCCCCCGTTTCGGCCCTTGTATCAAAGGGCGCGGCGCGGGGCGACCCGAAGCGTGCTATTTCACGCGCGTCCAGGTGCCGCCATCCCGGCAAATTCCCAAAAAGCAGCCGCGCACATGCAGCAAATCGCCGTCGAGGATCAGTTCAGACGCATAGGTGGTGTCGCGGTCGGGCGACCAAACCTTGCCGCCATCATAACGTCCATCCCCTGCCGGGATCATATCCCACAGGATCTGCCTGCCCAAATTGCCGCCCTCTGTCGCGGTTTCACCTTGGGCGTTGACCCCCTTGACCAAAACCCCGCAGATCGCGTCGGCGCAAGCGGCAACCATGACGAAGCCATAACTGCCATCGTCTTGCGGCGCGGTTTTCCAAAGACCCTCTACCGGATCCGCCAAAGCGGCCCCGGCGTATCCCAAAGCGGCCAGCGCAGCAAACCAGAACTTATGCATTCTTACCCCTTAAACCATGACCAAACCAAAAAATGTCGTGGACCCGTCCGGAAAATCCAGCGACTTTCATCGCTGGACAATGTCTTGCAAGGCACCGGTTATTTGACCCGTGTCCAAGTGCCACCATCGCGGCAAATGAACATGACGCAGCCCTTGACCGTCAGGGTGTCGCCCGACAAGATCATCTTGGAATCATAGGTTTTGTCGCGGTCGGGCGACCAGACCTTGCCATCGTCATATTGGCCATCGCCATACGCGACCATGTCCCAGATGATCTGCTTGCCGATGTTTTCACTTTCCAAAGGGGCGCCGGCGGAATCAAAGCTTTTCACCAAGATGCCGCAAAAGGCCGGACCACAGGGCTTGACGTCGATATGGCCGAAGTTGCCATTGTCGTCCTTGGCCGTTTGCCACAGACCTTCGATCGGATCTGCGGCCCAAGCGGCCCCCGCTGACAGCGTTAGGATGCTTGCCAGGATCAGTTTTTTCATGCGGGTCTCCTCCCCCAAATTACAGGGGCGCAGGATTGCGGCAAAGTTCGTTTCTGGCAAGAGTGACGTCAGGTTCACGCCGCCCGCTTGCCCTTGGGCGCCCCTCGTGCCAAAGCAGCGCCGTACAACCGGAGGCCAAGATGATCCTGTACCCCGCGATCGATTTGAAAGACGGCCAATGCGTGCGGCTTTTGCGCGGAGAGATGTCGGCCGCGACGGTCTTTGGCGATGATCCGGCGGCGCAGGCCCTGGCGTTTGAGGTGGCTGGCTGCGAATGGCTGCATCTGGTCGATCTGAACGGGGCCTTTGCCGGCCAGCCCGTGAATGCGGCGGCGGTCGAGGCGATCTTGAAGGCGGTGGGCGTGCCCGCGCAGCTGGGCGGCGGCATTCGGGATATGGCGACGATCGAGATGTGGCTGTCCAAGGGCCTTGCCCGGGTGATCCTTGGGACGGTGGCCGTGGAAAACCCTGATTTGGTGCGCCGCGCGGCCAAGGCCTTTCCCGGGCAGGTCGCGGTGGGAATCGATGCGCGGCAGGGCTTTGTCGCCACAAAAGGGTGGGCCAGCGAGACGACGGTGCAGGTGACGGATCTGGCCCGCAGCTTTGAAGATGCGGGCGTGGCGGCGATCATTTACACCGACATCGACCGGGATGGCGCAATGCAAGGGCCAAATATCGCGGCGACCGAGGCTTTGGCGCGGGCGGTGACGATTCCGGTGATTGCCAGCGGCGGGGTAAGCCAGATGGCGGACCTTATGGCGCTGCGCGATACGGGCGTAATCGCTGGCGCAATTTCGGGCCGCGCGCTGTATGACGGCGCGATCGATCTAAAACAGGCGATCAAGGACCTGAGGAATTAAGGTTTGATAGGGATCTTGGTTTTCGTCGGGCGGCTTCTCATCCTCGGCTCTGATTTTGCCAACCTTTATCTTGGTTGTGGTCAAAAGCGTCCTTGGGGACTGCGGCATAAATTTCAAGGGTTCGGCCGGGTGCATCAATGGCGATGGATCCGCGGTATTCCATCTGATCGGCCTTTCCTTTTGGGGACGGATGTATATCGTTTTGGGGGATGCTGCCCGCATGTGTTGTGTATATCGGATTGAAGGTTGTCCGCCGGTTACGTCAGGAGTTCCACGAGCAAGATGCTGAAAACCCGTATCATTCCCTGTCTGGACGTTGCCGATGGCCGGGTGGTCAAGGGTGTGAATTTCGTCAACCTGATCGACGCGGGCGATCCGGTCGAGGCGGCGCGGGCCTATGACGCGGCGGGGGCGGATGAGCTGTGCTTTTTGGACATCCACGCCACACATGAAAACCGCGGCACGATGTTTGATCTGGTGACGCGCACGGCCGAGCAGTGTTTCATGCCCCTGACCGTGGGCGGCGGGGTGCGCACGCATCACGATGTGCGCGCGCTGCTTTTGGCGGGGGCGGACAAGGTTTCGTTCAACTCGGCGGCTGTGGCAGACCCGGATGTGGTGGCCGAAGCCGCAGACCGATTTGGCAGCCAATGCATCGTTGTGGCCATCGATGCCAAGACCGTCAGCCCCGGAAAATGGGAGATCTTCACCCATGGCGGCCGCCGCGCGACGGGCCTTGATGCGGTGGAATTTGCCCGGACGGTGGCGGCCAAAGGCGCAGGAGAGATCTTGCTGACCTCGATGGACCGGGATGGCACCAAGGGCGGATACAACCTGCCGCTGACGCGGGCGATTGCAGATGCGGTTGCGATCCCGGTGATTGCCTCGGGCGGGGTGGGCACATTGGACCATCTGGTCGAAGGCGTTACCGAAGGCCATGCCAGTGCAGTTCTGGCGGCCTCGATCTTTCATTTCGGGACCTTCACCATCGGGCAGGCCAAGGCCCATATGGCGGCGGCGGGCATTGCGATGAGGTTGACATGAACGCGTTGGAGCGGTTGGCGGCCGTCATTTTGGCCCGAAAGGGGGCGGACCCCGATACATCGTGGACGGCGAAACTGATGGCAAAGGGCCCGGAAAAATGCGCCGAGAAGTTTGGCGAAGAGGCGGTTGAGGCGATCATCGAAGCGGTGAAGGGTGACCGCGAGAAACTGACCGCCGAGGCGGCCGATGTCTTGTATCATCTTCTGGTCATGTTGGCGGCGCGGGATGTGACGCTGGACGCGGTGCTGGCGGTTCTGGCCGCGCGCGAGGGCACCTCGGGCGTTGCGGAGAAAGCGGCCCGGGATTAGCCCCGGCCGACGCTGCGGCCTGCGCCCTGACCCGCCCTGCCCTGCCCGGGGCCATAAATCTGCCCACAAGTTAATGCGGATCAAGTGCTGCGCTGGCGCAGTACCCTAAAGATTTGCCTGCAGCACAGCGCCCGCTTGCGGGCCGATGGAGGGGCGAATGGACATCACGTTCAACGGCAAGACGGCCTTGGTCACAGGGGCCGGATCGGGCATCGGCGAGGCGATTGCCGTGGCCCTTGGGGCATCGGGGGCGCGGGTGATCGTGGCCGACCGCGACATGGCCCGGGCTGAGGCCGTGGTGGGGGCGATCACAGCCAAGGGCGGACTGGCCAAGGCCATCGGAGGCGATGTTTCAGACCCTGCCGTGGTTGAGGGCCTGGTCGCAAAAGCGGTGGCAGAAGGCGGCCGATTGGATCTTTTGGTCAACAACGCGGGGATTGGCGGGCCGCAGATGCCGATCGGCGCCTATCCGCTCGACGGGTGGGCGCAGGTGATGAACGTCAACCTGAATGCCGCCTTTTACGGCATGCGCTATGCCATTCCGGCCATGCTGACGGCGGGGGGCGGGGCGATTGTGAACATGGCCTCGATTCTTGGAACGGTGGGATTTGCCAAGTCGGGGGCCTATGTGGCGGCCAAACATGCGCTGCTGGGGCTGACGCAAACGGCGGCGCTGGAATATTCCGCCAAGGGCATCCGGGTAAACGCGGTGGGGCCGGGGTTCATTGAAACGCCGCTGTTGGCCGCGATGCCGGCCGAAGCCAAGGCCGGGCTTGCGGCGGTGCATCCCATCGGGCGGCTTGGCCGACCTGAAGAGGTTGCCGCCCTGACCTTGTTCTTGCTGTCGGACAAAGCCTCGTTCATCACCGGATCCTATCATCTGGTGGATGGCGGCTATACGGCACAATAGGGCGCGGGCAAACGCGCCTCTGGCCATGCGCGCCGCCCCGCGTTAAAAGCCCCGGCAAAGACGGTACGGCAAAAGGTTGGGCGCATGGCACGGATTCTGATCACCTCGGCTATTCCCTACATCAACGGGATCAAGCATTTGGGCAATCTGGTGGGCAGCCAGTTGCCAGCCGATCTGTTTGCCCGGTTCAACCGGGCGATGGGCAATGAGGTGATGTTCATCTGCGCCACGGACGAACATGGCACCCCGGCCGAATTGGCAGCTGCCAAGGCGGAAAAGCCGGTGGCCGAATATTGCGCCGAAATGCACGACGTGCAGGCCGAGATTGCCAAGGGCTTTCGTCTGTCCTTTGATCATTTCGGCCGCTCCTCCAGCCAGCGTAACCACCGCCTGACGCAGCATTTTGCAGCCAAACTGGCCGAGAACGGGCTGATCCGCGAGGTCAGCGAATCGCAAGTTTATTCGATAGACGATGGGCGGTTTCTGCCGGACCGCTATATCGAAGGCACCTGCCCCAATTGCGGGTTCACCTCGGCACGGGGCGACCAATGCGACAATTGCACCAAGCAGTTGGACCCGACCGATCTGATTGACGCGCGGTCCACCATTTCAGGATCCACCAACCTTGAAGTGCGCCAGACAAAGCATTTGTACCTGATGCAGCGCAGCTTGAAAGACAAGCTGGAGGCTTGGATCGACAGCAAGACAGATTGGCCAATTCTGACCACCTCGATCGCCAAGAAATGGCTGAATGACGGGGATGGATTGCAAGATCGCGGCATCACGCGCGATCTGCATTGGGGCATTCCGGTTCAAAAGGGCGATGCGCCTTGGCCGGGCATGGAAGGCAAGGTGTTCTACGTCTGGTTTGACGCGCCCATCGAATACATCGCCGGAACGGCCGAATGGGCAGATGCCAAAGGCAAGGACGATGCCGCGTGGGAGCGGTGGTGGCGCACCGACAAGGGGGCGGCCGATGTGACCTATTATCAGTTCATGGGCAAGGATAACGTGCCGTTTCACACCCTGTCCTTCCCCGCGACGATCTTGGGATCGGGTGAGCCGTGGAAGATGGTGGATTACCTTAAGTCCTTCAATTACCTGAATTATGACGGCGGCCAGTTTTCAACTTCGCGCGGGCGCGGGGTGTTCATGGATCAGGCGCTGTCGATCTTGCCGTCCGATTACTGGCGCTGGTGGCTGTTAAGCCACGCCCCGGAAACCAGTGATGCCGAGTTCACATGGGAGAATTTTCAGGTCTCGGTGAACAAGGATCTGGCGGATGTCTTGGGCAATCTGGTCAGCCGCGTGACGAAATTTGCCAAGTCGAAATGCGGCGAGGATGTTCCGGCGGGGGGCAGTTTCGGGCCACAAGAGGCGGCGCTGATTGCCGATCTGGGCGCGCGGGTGAAAGATTACACCGATTTGATGGCGCAGATGGACGTGCGCAAATCGGCGGCAGAGTTGCGGGCGATCTGGGTTCTGGGCAACGAATATCTGCAATCGGCGGCCCCATGGTCGGTGGTGAAAACCGATCCGGAGCGCGCGCAGGCGATGATCCGGCTGGGGCTGAACCTGATCCGGGTGTATGCGGTTCTGTCGGCGCCCTTTATTCCTGATGCCGCGCAGGCCATGATGACGGCGATGGGCACGGATGATTGGACTTGGCCGACCGACATGTCACAGGCGCTGCGCACCTTGCCCGCGGGGCATACGTTCAGCGTGCCCGAAAACCTGTTCCGCAAGATCACCGACGAGGAACGTGCAGAATGGCAACAAAAATTCGCCGGTGTGCGCAGCTGACGGCCGGGGTCTGGGCGCCATGACAACGGCACCAAACCCCTATGTGGCCAAGGGCGTGGCCCATGTGGGCCGCGTGCGGGCCGGAGAGCCGCTTGCCGTGACCTTTGTGCTTTTGCCCAAATTCACCATGCTGGCCTTTTCGGCGGCGGTGGAGCCGCTGCGCATGGCCAACCAATTGACGGGGCAGGAATTGTTCCGCTGGCAGGTGCTGACCGATGACGGCGCGCCCATGGCTTGTTCGAACGGGTTGCAGGTGGTGGCGAACGGAAGCTGGGGGGGAACGACGCCCGAGGGAATGATCTTTGTCTGTTCCGGGGTTGAGCCGGAGGGCAAGGCCAGTGCCCCCTTGGCCGACTGGCTGCGCGGATTGTGGCGGCGCGGGCGCATCGTGGGCGGGCTGTGCACCGGAGCCTATGCGCTGGCGCGGGCGGGGATCTTGCAAGGTCATCGCTTTACCCTGCATTGGGAAAACATCGAAGGCTTTGCCGAAAGCCATCCGGCCTTGGTGCCCGCGCGGCAGGTCTTTACCATCGATGACCGGGTGATGACCTCGGCGGGGGGGGTCGCCTCGGCCGATTTGATGATGCAGATCATCCATGACCGGTTTGGCGCGAAGCTGAGCCAAGAAGTCATGAACATGTGCCTGTTGACGCAGCGGCGGGTTGAGGATGACCACCAAACCGCCAGTCTGGCCGCGCGGCTGGGCACGCGGCATGACAAGCTGTTGCAAGCTGCCGCCTTTTTGGAGGCGCGGATTGAGGAAGAGTTCGATCTGGATGCCTGCGCGGCGCATCTTGGCCTGTCGCGTCGGCAGATCGAGCGGCTGTTTCACCGCTATTTGCAGACCACCCCGGTGCGATACATGAACGATCTGCGGTTGCAGCGCGGCCGGGCGCTTTTGGGCGAGACGGATATGAAGGTGACCGAAGTGGCGGTCGCCTGCGGCTATGCCTCAACCTCGCATTTTTCGAAATCCTTTCGCAAGAAATACGGTGTCTCGCCCTATCGGTTTTCACATTTCGGCGGCGAGGCGGCATCGGCCAACGGTTGAACCGCCGCGCTGTTGGCTGCGCGCGGACCCTTGATCTTGCCCTGCCAAGGGCTTTGCCGTATCGCAAGGGCCATGTTCAAGGAGCCGCAGAATGCCCATTCACTTGTCGACCCAAGACGCGGATTTCGAAGCGCGCTTTGCCGCGATGCTGGGCCAGAAACGCGAAGATTCGCCCGATGTCGATGCGGCCGTGGCAGCCATCATCGCGGATGTGCGCGCGCGGGGGGATGCGGCGGTTCTGGAATTGACCGCGCGGTTCGACAAGTTGGTGTTGACGGCCGATCAGATGGTGTTTTCGCCCGAGGAAATCGACCGGGAAATTGCCAAGGTATCGGCCGAGGACCGCGCTGCGCTGAGCCTTGCGGCAGAGCGGATCCGGGCCTATCATACCCGCCAGATGCCGGAAGATGCGATGTGGCATGAGCCAAACGGGGCCATGCTGGGCTGGCGCTGGACGCCGGTTTCGGCGGCCGGGTTGTATGTTCCCGGGGGCCTCGCGTCTTATCCATCTTCGGTGTTGATGAATGCCATTCCGGCCAAGGTGGCGGGGGTACAGCGGCTGGTTGTGACCTGCCCGACACCGGGCGGCGTGGTAAACCCGTTGGTTTTGCTGGCCGCGCAGATGGCTGGGGTGGATCAGGTGTACCGCATTGGCGGCGCGCAGGCGATTGCGGCACTGGCCTATGGCACGCAGACCATCGCGGCGGTGGACAAGATCACGGGGCCGGGCAATGCTTTTGTGGCGGCGGCCAAGCGCCGGGTTTTTGGGCGCGTGGGGATCGACATGATCGCCGGGCCGTCTGAAATTCTGGTGATTGCCGATGGCCAGACAGACCCCGATTGGATTGCGCTGGATCTTTTGTCGCAAGCTGAACATGACGAATCGGCGCAATCGATCCTGATCACGCCAGATGCCGCTTTTGGGCGGGCCGTGGCGGCGGCGGTGGAGGCGCGGCTGCTGACCTTGGAACGCCGCGCCATTGCCGGCGCCTCATGGCGCGACTTTGGGGCGGTGATCGTGACGCGCGATCTGGCAGAGGCCGCCGCGCTGTCAAACCGGGTGGCCCCGGAACATCTGGAACTTTGCGTGGCGGACCCAGAGGCGTTGAGCCAGAAGATCACCCATGCGGGGGCAATCTTCCTTGGGGCGTGGACTCCTGAAGCGATTGGCGATTACGTGGGGGGGCCGAACCATGTGCTGCCCACAGCGCGCTCGGCGCGATTCTCGTCGGGGCTATCGGTTATGGATTTCATCAAGCGCACCACCTTGGCCAAAATGACGCCGGAGGCGTTGGCACAGATTGGCCCCTCAGCCGAAAGGCTGGCGCGGTCGGAAAGCCTTGAAGCGCATGGGCTTTCGGTGACTGCCCGACTGGCCCGGCTGAACGGGGGGGGCGCATGACCAACCGGATTTGCCATATCGACATTGACGAAAAGGGTCTGGCGCGGGCCACGCCAGAGATTGTGCAAGAGCGCAACGTGGCGATTTTCGATTTGCTGGAAGACAATTCCTTTGCCTTGCCCCCGCGCGAGGGAAAGCCGATTTTGCCCGGTCCTTACCGACTGGGCTTGGCCATCCGCGAAGGGCGGCTGGTGTTTTCGATCTCGACGCAGGGCGAAGCGCCGGTGGGAGAGTTCCACTTGTCGCTGGGTCCGTTCCGGCAGGTGGTCAAGGATTACTTCCAGATTTGCGAGAGCTATTTTGAGGCGGTCAAACGCCTGCCGCCCAGCCAGATCGAGGCGATCGACATGGCCCGGCGCGGAATTCACAACGAAGGCGCGCGGGTGTTGCAAGAACGGCTGGACGGCAAGGCGGTGGTCGATACCGACACGGCGCGGCGGCTGTTTACGCTGATCTGCGTGTTGCATTGGGGGTAAGGATGCCACATTTGCCCCAAGCTGTGCTGTTTTGCTGTGATCATAATGCCGTTCGTTCCCCCATGGCCGAGGGGTTGATGAAAAAGTACTATGGGCAGGCCAGCTATGTTCAATCTGCCGGGGTCAGCAATGACATGGAGATTGACGGATTCTCGGTCGCTGTTTGCGCGGAAATCGGGGTGGAATTGTCGCGCCATCGATCCCGCTCGTTTGACGAGATGCGCGACAGGGGCGATGATCTGGGGCAGTTTGATCTGATCGTGGCCCTGTCGGCGACAAGCCAGCGCAAGGCGTTGGAGTTGACAAAAACATCGCATGTCGAAGTGGTTTATTGGCCGATCCTGGACCCGACGGCACTGGGAGAGACCCGAGACACCAAACTATCGGCCTATCGGCAGGCGCGCGACCAGATCCGCGGTCATATCATCGAACGGTTTGGGCCGCCGCCGGACGCTTAGGCCGCTGTGACAGAAACTGCGGCAGGTTCGCCTCGATCAAACTGGCAAGACTGAGAACGCGGTTTGATACTTCTGCCCCCAATGGGGTCAGCCTGTATTCGACATGGGGCGGCACCACATCAAAGGCATGGCGCAGGATCAACCCGTCAGCTTCCAAGACCTGCAAGGTTTGGGCGAGCATCCGGTCACTGACGCCGCCGATGCGACGCTTGAGGTCGGAGAAGCGCAAAACCTTGGCATCCAGAACGATCAGAACCAGCGTGCCCCATCGGCTGGTGACGTGCTGCAAGATCGCGCGCGAGGGGCAATCAGGCGAAAGAACATCGGGTTTTGGCAGCGAGGGCGATGCGGCCTGTGCATTTTCGTTCGTGCCGATGTGCGCCATTGTGATGTACTTCCCTTTTTGTACGTACTTCCTTTTCAGAAGTATCGGCGTATCTGTGCATCGTCAACAGTATTCAGGAGACGACGTTATGACGATCGCAATTACAGGGGCCACGGGCCAATTGGGACGCGCGGCCATTGCCGCATTGATCGCACGGGGTGCAACAGATGTTGTGGCGCTGGCCCGAGATCCGGCCAAAGCGGCGGATCTGGGCGTGGCTGTGCGGGCCTTTGATTATCACGTTCCCACGAGTTTGGCCCCGGCTTTGGCAGGCGTTGACACGCTGGTCTTGATTTCATCCAATGATTTCAACGATCGGGTCGGTCAGCACCGCGCGGTGATTGATGCGGCCAAGGCGGCGGGCGTGGGCCATGTGATCTATACGTCGATCTTGAAGGGCACGCAGAACCCGATGATCCTTGCGCAAGATCACATCGGCACCGAGGCTTACCTTGCCGCCTCGGGGGTGGGGCATACCGTGCTGCGCAATGGCTGGTATACAGAAAATTACACCGGCAATCTGGGCGCGGCCGTGGCGGCAGGCGCGCTGATTGGATCCAGCGGCGAGGGCCGGGTGGCCCCGGCGGCGCGGGCCGATTATGCCCAAGCGATTGCGGTTGTGGCCACAACCCCAGCCGAACAAGGCAAGACCCATGAATTGGCGGGGGATGAGGTGATCCAGCTTGCGGATCTGGCGGCAGAAGTCTCGCGCCAAGTGGGCAAACCGATTGCCTATAATTCGCTGCCCAAAGAAACCTATGGCGGTATCTTGCAAAGCTTTGGCTTGCCCGAAGCGGTTGCGATGATTCTGGCGGACAGTGATGATCACGCGGCGCGCGGCGCCCTTTTGGATGAAGGGCGGGCGCTGAGCCGTTTGATTGGCCGACCGACAACGCCGATTGCGGTATCTGTGGCGGCAGCCCTGGCCTGAGGGGCCCAAAAATGGGAAAGCGGCCCTGTCAGGATTACGCCGACAGGGCCGTTTCCCACTTTGACCTTGCGGCAGGGTCGTGGCAGGTTCGCGCCAGACCATGGAGACCCAGATGAGCCGCAATTCCGCCTTGACGACGATCACCGCCTATTATGCCGCCTTCAACGCGGGCCATGTCGAGGGGATGCTGGCCTGCTTGCATGACGATTTTGCCCATCATGTGAATGAGGGGGCCACGCGGTTGGGCAAGGCGGCTTTTGCGGCCTTTTGCGCCCATATGTCGGAAACCTACCGCGAAGAGTTGCGCGATGTGGTGGTGATGGCCAATGAGGACGGAACGCGCGGGGCGGCAGAATTTATCGTTCAGGGCACCTATCTGAAAACCGACCCGGGCCTGCCCGAAGCGCGGGGGCAGCGCTATGTTCTGCCGGCGGGCGGTTTTTTCGCCTTGAAGGACGGTAAGATCACGCGGGTGACCACCTATTACAATCTGGCCGATTGGATCAAGCAGGTCAGCCATGGTTGAGGTGCGCGCCCTGTCGGGGGCCGAGTTGGAGTCGCATCTGGACGATGTGGCACGTCTGCGCATCGCGGTGTTTCGCGACTGGCCCTACTTGTATGATGGCACGCTGGAGTATGAGCGGGCCTATCTGAGCACCTATCGCGACAATCCGGGCGCGCTGTTGGTTGGGGCCTTTGATGCCGGAATGCTGGTGGGCGCATCGACATCGACGTTGATGGAAGATCACGCAGAGGCCTTTTCGGACCCGCTGCGGCAGATCGGACTTCCGGTGGGCGATATCTTGTATGGCGCGGAATCGGTCTTGCTTCCGGCCTATCGGGGCCAAGGCTTGGGACATCGGTTCTTTGATCTGCGTGAGGCCCACGCGCGGGCCATGGGGCGCGGGCACGTGGCTTTTTGTTCGGTGGTCCGCCCGGCCGAACATTCCCAGCGCCCCGGCAGTTACCGAACCAATGATGCCTTTTGGGCAGGCCGCGGCTATCGGCCCCTTCCGGGGGTGATGGCCGAGTTTGCATGGAAAGATCTGGGTGAGCCGGCAGAGAGCGTGAAGCCGCTGCAATTTTGGATGCGCAAACTGTAGCGCTGCCCAGCAAGGCCGGACAGTGCCCAGACCGCGGCAACGCAGACTGGCAAATGGCAGGCGGGCAAAAGGCAGGCGGCCTAATGCCCGGCGGCGGCAGCGCGGCGCGGCGGGACCGAGGGCAAGGCCCCCAGATCAAACAAGCTGTCCAACGTGGGGACACCGTCGATCAGACGGGCCAGATTTTCGGCGCAGCGGGCCAAGAGC